>NZ_JCBANG010000017.1:0-88614 GCF_059760905.1 Achromobacter sp. 1011811831 | reverse complement strand
GCGGCGGGTCGTGCCCGTGGCGCGCTTGCGGGTCGCGTCCGCCGTGCCCGATTCGGAAGATGGCGTGGTCTTGTCTGTCATGGTCATGGTCCTTGCTGCGCGTGGCCCGGGCCGCGAACGGCGGACAGCCGCCCGCGACCGGCGAGGAAAAAACGGCAACCCTAACCCGCTCGCCGCCGGGCCTGTTTGATCCGGATCAATGCTTGTAACATTTTTGCAATGTGCGGACCTGCTACCCTGCCCTGTCCGCACTCGTCCATCGCCCATTGCCCATGTGGTCACGCCTGAAACGCCTATGCACCCGCCGCCCCGCGCCGCCACCGGCCAGCCGCGTGCGCGTCGACGACGCGGGCATCTGGCGCGACGCCGGCGCGGCGGGCGTGACGGAGTTCTGGCCCTGGGCCAACGTGCGCGAGTTCGGCTTCCGCCTGCTGCTGGCGGGCTTTCCCGATCCCTGGAGCGGCGACTACCTGGAAGGCAGCTGGTTCATCCGCGTACCCAGCGACGGCGACGGCTTGATGGCCGTGGACTTCGACGCGGACGCGCTGGATCCGGACCATCTGCCGCCGGCGCTGCTGCGCCGCCTGCCCGGCCTGGACCTGGCCGCGCTGCGCCAGGGCGTGGCGGCGGCGCGGCGCGCGCCCAGGGATGGGCTGCGCGAGGGCGAGTGGCTGGCCTGGCGCAACGACCCCACGAACGCCGCGCCCTGACACCGCGCCAGCCCGGCGACCGCCGACGCGAGGACTAGGCGCGATCCAGCCCCTGCTTCAGGTCCGCGAGGATATCGTCGGGCGTCTCCAGTCCCACCGACAAACGCAGCAGTCCTTCTGACAGGCCATAACGCTCGCGGTCCTCGGCCGAGTAGCTGGCATGCGTCATCGACGCCGGATGCTGGATCAGCGTCTCGGGATCGCCCAGGCTGACCGCGATGCGCGCCAGCTTCAAGCCATTGAGCAGACGCCGGCCCGCATCCAGCCCGCCCTTCAATTCAAAGGCCACCAGCCCGCCGCCGGCCGATTGCTGGCGGCGCGCGATCTCGGCGCCGGCCGTGTCGGCCAGGCCCGGGTAGAACACATCAGCCACCGCCGGATGTTCACGCAGCAGCCGCGCCACGCGCAGCGCCGATTCGCTGTGACGCTGCACGCGCAGCTCCAGCGTCTTCAGGCCGCGCAGCACCAGGAAGGCGGTGAAGGGCGACAGCGTCGCGCCGGTGTAATAGCGCAGCCCCTGCAGGCGCACCGCGTCGACCAGTTCCTTGCGGCCGGCCACGGCGCCGGCCAGCAGGTCGCCATGCCCGCCCAGGTACTTGGTGGCCGAATGCAGCACCAGGTCGGCGCCCAGCGCCAAGGGACGCTGCAGCACCGGCGTGGCGAAGGTGTTGTCGACGATGGTCAACAGGCCCTTGCCGCGCGCGATGGCCGACACCGCCTGGATGTCCACCAGCCGCAGGTTGGGATTGGCCGGCGTCTCGAAATACACGGCGCGGGTCTTGGGGCCGATGGCGGCGGCCACCGTCTCCGGGCGCGTGAAATCGGCGAACACCGCGCGCACGCCAAAGCGCGCCAGGCCCTGCGTGAACAGCGTGAAGGCCGTGCCGTAGACGATCTGGTCGACCACGATCTCGTCGCCGCTTTGCAGCAGCGAAAACAGCGTGGCCGAGATTGCGGCCATGCCGGACGCGGTGACGACGGCGGCCTCGGCGCCTTCCAGCGAGGCCAGCCGCTCTTCCAGCAGGGCCTGCGTGGGATTGCGCGTGCGGCCATAGACGTAGCCGCTGCGCTCGCCCAGGCGGATCTGATCGAAGGCTTCGAGGCTTTCCTGCGTGTAGGTCGAGGTCAGGTAGAGCGGCGGCGACAGCGCGCCCTGCTCTTCCAGCGGGTCATAGCCCAGGTGGATGGCGCGCGTGGCGAAGCCTTGCTGCGAGTGATCGGTCATGACGGGACTCCTGTGTGGTCCATGTTCATCGAAGACGCGGCCATGGCCGCGCCGGAAAGTGCTGCCTGCCGCTGGAGCGGGCCGGCGCCGCATTGACGCCGCCGCGCGGCGTTGTTACATTTTGAGATCCCCACGCATTCCCAACCGGCATTCCATGAACCCGCAATCCGGGCCCATCCAGGCTCAAGGCCAGGCGCCGCTGTCCGCGGCGACGCAGCGGCGCGCGGGCTGGCTGCTGCCCCTGCTGCTGGCCTGCGCGGTCTACATGGCCGAAGGCACGTTGCGCATGCTGCTGGCGCGCCAGCCGGCTACCAGCCTGGAAGTGCTGGGCATGATGGCCCTGCCGCCCTTGCTGGCCTGTGCGCTGTTCGCGATCGGCAAGCGCTTCCGCAATCCCCGCAGCCAGCTGTACATCGCGCTGGCCGTGGGCCTGGTCATGCTGCTGGGCGACGCCGGCCAGGCCTGGAGCCGGATCGAGCAGAACCGCCAGCGCGAGCTGGCCAGCGCGGGCATCCGCGACGCCATGACCGTGCTGCGCCGCATGGCCGGCGGCGCGGAGAAACCCGGCGCGCTGCCCGACATCGATCCCACGCCTCGCGCCCACGGCGCCTACGGCGAGCTGGAGCGCGCGGTCAAGACCGTGGCCGGCCAGCGGCTCGCGCAGCACAAGGCCTACGTCAAGGATCTGGACGACATCGGCCTGCCGCGACTGTTCGATCCGGGCCGTCTGGCGCGCGACACGGGCCTGGTGGAAAGCCGCATGATTCTCGAACTGGCCGGCCGCCTGCTGCCGACCTACCGCCAGCGCAACCAGCAGGCGCTGGATGAAATGCCGGCGCTGATCCGCGCGCTGGACATCGACGACGACGCCAGGACGCGCATGCTCGACGGCGTGGCGGCGCAGCGGCAGGCGCGGCTGCGCGACGTGAACCGGGCCTGGGACCTGGAAACGCGCATCCTCGACGAGTTCGGCCAGATGATCACGCTGCTCGACGACAACCGCCCCTACTGGGTCGCGCGCGGCGGACAGCTGCTGTTCGAGCGCGACGACGACCTGGCGCGCTATCGGAAGCATCAGGCCCGCGTCGACGCCCTGGTCCGCGAACAGGACCAGCTGGGCGCGCAGCAACTGGCCAGCCTGCTGCCGGCCACCCTGCCCTGACATACGCCGCCGCATCGCCGCGTCAGCGCTTGTGGTCGGCGCGGCGCGACAGCCATTCGCCGGTGAACTGCACGATCGACACCAGCGCGATCAGGATCACGATCACCTCGAACATCACGCGCGTCTCGTAACGCTCGTAGCCGTAGCGGATCGCCAGATCGCCCAGCCCGCCCGCGCCGACCGCGCCCGCCATGGCCGAGGCGTTGATCATCGCGATCACGCTGACCGTCATGCCGCCGATGATGCCGGGCAAGGCCTCGGGCAGCAGCACATGGCGCACGATGTGCAGGCGGCGGCAGCCCATGGCGCGCGCGGCCTCGACCAGGCCGGGGTCCACGTCGTTCAGGCTGACCTGGGCGATGCGCGCGAAGAACGGCACCAGGTTGGCCGACAGCGGCACGATGGCCGCCCAGGTGCCCAGCGTGGTGCCCACCAGCAGCCGCGTGAAGGGCAGCATGGCGATCAGCAGGATGATGAAGGGAATCGCGCGGAACGTGTTCACCGTGATCGACAGCGCGCGGTTCAGGCGCGGCTTCGGATACAGCCCGCCCGAGGCCGTCACGGTGAGCACCAGCGCCAGCGACAGGCCCAGCGCGATGGCGATCACGGCCGACACGCCCACCATCGCCAGCGTCTGCAGGAAGGCCTGCAGGTATTTATCAAGCATCGGCAGCGACATAGCCCAGCACCTCGATCTGATCCGCCGCCAGCGCGACGCGCGCGGCTTCCTGCCGCAATATGCCCGCGGGCACCGACACCAGCAGGCTGCCCTGCGCATGGCCGCCCAGCCGGTCCAGCCCGCCATGCAGCAGCGTGGCGCCCGGTCCCAGCGCGGCCAGCGCCGCCAGGGGCACGCCCTGCGCGCGGCCGGCGCCGGTGTAGCGCAGCCGCAGCACGCCGCTGGCGCCAGGCCCTTGCGGCTCGGGCGACAGGCGCGCGGCCAGGTCGGCCGGCAGGTCGTGCTGCAGCGGCCGCAGCAATGCGCGCGTGGCCTCGGCCCCGGGATCGCCGAACACGCGCCAGACCTCGCCCTGCTCGACCTTGCGGCCGCCGTCCAGCACCAGCACCTGATGGCAGATTTCCCGGATCACCGCCATGTCGTGCGTGATCAGCACCACGGTCAGGCCGAGCTTGCGGTTGATGTCGCGCAGCAGCGCCAGGATGGATTGGGTGGTTTCGGGATCCAGCGCCGACGTGGCTTCGTCGCACAGCAGGATCCGCGGCTCGTGCACCAGCGCGCGGGCGATGCCGACCCGCTGTTTCTGGCCGCCGGACAGCTTGGCCGGATAGGCATCGGCCTTGTCGCGCAGGCCCACCAGGTCCAGCAGCGCGTCGACCCGGACGCGCGCGGCGGCGGGCTTGACGCCGGCCACGCGCAGCGGCAGCGCCACGTTCTCGGCCACGGTCTTGGCCGACAGCAGGTTGAAGTGCTGGAAGATCATGCCGATGCGGCGCCGCAGCGCCACCAGCCCGTCCTCGTCCAGCTGCCCGGCATCGGCGCCGTCGATCAGCACGCGGCCGGAGTCGGGGCGCTCCAGCATGTTGATGGTGCGCAGCAAGGTGGACTTGCCCGCGCCGCTGCGGCCGATGATGCCGAAGATTTCGCCGCGCGCAATGCCAAAGGACACGTCCGACAGCGCCGCCACCGGGCCTTGCGGCCCCTGGTAGCGCTTCTGCAAATTGTCGAACACGATGTGCTCGCGGCCGCGCGCC
Source organism: Achromobacter sp. 1011811831 (assembly GCF_059760905.1). Lineage (NCBI taxonomy): Bacteria > Pseudomonadati > Pseudomonadota > Betaproteobacteria > Burkholderiales > Alcaligenaceae > Achromobacter > Achromobacter sp. 1011811831. The sequence goes on along the minus strand of NZ_JCBANG010000017.1, from coordinate 83,804 downwards.
GCCTCGGGCGCGCTGGCCGGGGCCGCGCCGGCCAGCGGCTCGGCCACGGGAAGTTCGTAGTGCTTCATGATGGATCGCGCCAGCCGGCGTCAGAACACCGGAATGACCGAACCTTCGTACTTGCTCAGGATGAACTGGCGCACTTCCTCGGAATGGTAGGCCTTGACCAGCTCCGGCACCCAGGGCGCGTTCTTGTCCTGCTCGCGCACCACGATGATGTTGACGTAGGGATTGTTTTCCTTCTTCTCCACGGCGATGCCGTCGCGCGTGGCGATCAGGCCGGCCTGGTAGGCGAAGCTGTTGACGATGGCCGCCGTGTCCACGTCCGGCAGCGAGCGCGCCAGCACCACCGAGGCGCTCTCGACGAACTCCAGTTTCCTGGGGTTGGACGTCACGTCGGCCAGCGTGGCCGTGCCGGTGAACGGATCGAAGCCATCCTTGAGCGTGATCAGTCCCTGGTCGCGCAGCACCACCAGGGCGCGCGTCTGGTTGCTGGGATCATTGGGAATGCCGACCTTGGCGCCCGGCGGCAGGTCCTTGAGCGACTTGTACTTCTTCGAATAGAAGGCGATGGGCGAGATCAGCGTATTGGCCACCGGCACGAGTTTGTAGCCGCGCTGCTTGATCTGGTCCTTCAGGAAGGGAATGTGCTGGAAGGCGTTGGCTTCCAGATCGCCGTTGTTCAGCGCCTCGTTGGGACTGGCGGTGCCGGTGATCACCACCGGCTCGACGGCCAGGCCGTTCTTCTTGGCAACCTGCGCCACCACTTCCCAGATCTGCTCGTCCACGCCGCCGCGCACGCCGACCTTCAGGGGCTTGGGATCGGCCGAGAAGGCCGGGCCGTGGAACATGGCGGCCGAGGCCAGGATCGCGCCCAGCAGGCGCTTGAAAAATTGCCCGCGCGCCGAGCGCGCCGCGTGCGCTTGCTGCTCCCCGATGGGCTGCGTTTCGTCCTGGGCCAGTCCGGCGATGAAAAAACGAGTAGTCATGATGGAATCGCCTCTAAGTCTGTGCAGTTATGAGAGTGAGACGATTCTAGGGACGCGCTTATCGCGGACGAACGAATACTTGGTTGAGTCCTTATTACACGGGTGTTTCGATATGGCGCGGGCGCATATACCGGCCCCTTGCCGATTGCGGCAAGCAGCCTGGTGCGCCACGCAACGATGCGGCCGGGCCGCGCCGCTCAGAACGGCTTGACCACCGCCAGCGTGACGATGGCCGCGGCCGCCAGCACCGTGAACGGCGCGTACAGGTCCAGCGCCGGCGGCCGTCCGCCGGCGCCGCGCGCCATGCGGCCCAGCGCCGCGCTCTGGATGCCCAGCAGCGCCGACAGCACCGCCGCGATGCCGATCTTGACCCAGATCCAGTTCATCGCGAACCAGCCGAAGCTCATGGCCAGGTGCAGGCCGACCAGCCAGCTCAGGGCCATGGCCGGCGTGGTCACGAACAGGGTCCAGCGGCGCAGCGCGCCCAGCATTTTGCGTTCCTTGGGCGCCTCGCCTTCCTGCGGCTGGGACGTCAGCAGGAACAGCGACACGAACAGCGAGCCGCACAGCCACGCGGCCACGGCCGCGACATGGAGCATTTTCAGGAGTTGGTAGGTCATGCGCGGATTATCGCCGCTGGCGGGCGCGGCGGCGCGCCGATGGCGGCGCGCGAACCGCGACGAATTGTCGCGCCCCGCCGCCCAAGCCCGTGGCCGCTACGAGGTCGAGGCCGGCCGCGCCGTCAGCGGCGCCGCGCCATCGGACGCTTCGGCCGCGCCGGGCGCCGCCTCGGCCGCCAGGCTGCGCCGGTAGCTGCCGCAGCCCATCGCCAGCAGGACCACGCAGGCGACCGCCGCCGCGCCGATCATCGCGGACAGCGACTGCCCCACCGCCGCCGGATCGCGGAACCAGCGGTCGGTCAGCAAGGCCACCGCCGTGGTGCCCAGGCCCAGCCCGATCAGGTTGGAGATCAGCAGGAACAGCGCCGAGACCTGCGCGCGCAGCTGGTTGGGCGGCAGGATCTGCATCGCGGCCGTCGACGTGGGCATGGGAAAGGACGCGAAGAACATGGCCGGCAGGAGCAGCCCCACCGACAGCCACAGCGAATCAACCTGCGTGAACGCCACCGCCGGCACCGCCATGCAGGCCGCGCCGATCACGCCGGCCCGCAGCGGCGCGTCGGCATGGCCGCGCCGCGCCAGCGCATCCATCAGCCAGCCGCCGCAGAACACGCCGGCGGTGTTGGCCACCAGCACCACCACGCCCAGCATGTAGCCCGCCTCGGTCGGCGACAGGCCGAACTTGCGCATGTAGAAGGCCGGCGTCCAGCCCAGCAGCGCGAACAATGCCATCGCGTAGAACGAGAACCCCAGGAAGTGGCAACAGAAGGTGCGCCGGTGCCGCGCCAGGAAGCGGAAGGTGTCGCCGATGGCGGGCTTGCTGGCGCGGCCGTCGGCCCCCAGGCGCAGGCCGCGCCGGCCGGGATCGCGCACCGTCAGCAGGATCAGCAACGCCACCAGCAGGCCCGGCAGCCCCACCACGAAGAACGTCACCTGCCAGGGCCGCAGCGCGCCCAGCAGCGGCAGCGCCACGGTGTCCACGCTTTTCAGCAGGTTGATCACATAGCCGCCGATCAGGAAGGCCAGTCCGCCGCCGATGAACGAGCCGATCGAGTACACGCCCACGGCGCGGCCCAGCCGGTCGCGCGGGAACATGTCGCTCAGCATCGAGTAGGTGGCGGGCGACAGCGCCGCCTCGCCCACGCCCACGCCGATGCGCGCCAGGAACATCTGGGCGAAGTTGCGCGACAGGCCGCAGACGGCGGTCGCCAGGCTCCAGAAGGCCACGCCGACGGCGATGATGCGCGGGCGCGAATAGCGGTCGGCCAGCAGCGCGATGGGGATGCCCATGAAGGCGTAGAAGAGCGAGAACGCCAGCCCGTGCAGCAGGCTGAACTGCGTGTCGGTCAGGCCCAGGTCGCGCTTGATCGGCTCGATCATCAGCGCCAGGATCTGCCTGTCGACGAAGGAAAATATGTACGCTAGCATGCAGACCAGGACCACGTACCACTCGTAGGCGTAGCGGCGCGCGGGCGCGCTGTCGGGGATATCGCCAGTCATGTCTCTTCCCTTGCGTGGCGGCGCTGTCGCGCCAGCCTTGTACCGGCCGGCCGCGCATCGCCTGCTTGTGTGCGCCAGGTCCGGCCGCCGCGCGGCGCTCGTCCTGGAGTTCCCAGGCCGGCCCGGCGGGCGCGGCCTGGTCCGTCAGTTGTAGGCCTTTGCCGGGCGCGGCTCTATACGGGGCGCGCAAGCACTGTTCCCGGGGCGCAGGAAAGCATGTTCCAAGACTCGATTCCGCTGCAACGCCATTGCCTGCTCGACTCGGCCAACATGGCCGAGATCCGGGACCAGGTCAGCCATCACCTGTGGTCGCACCATATGCGCGTGCCTCAGGGAAATCCCTTGCAGTCGCGCCTGTACGGCGTGTATTTCGGCAGCGCCGCGCTGTTCGACCTGCGCTATGGCGCCGAGGTCGAGATCGACGCCGGCGACATCGCCAGCTATTACCTGGTGCGCGCCACGCTGGCCGGCAGCGGCATGGTCGAGCTGGGTCGCCGCAGCGCCGCCATCCGCGCCGGCAGCCTGACCGTCTCCTCGCCCTCCGAGCGCAGCCTGATCCGCGTCGGCAGCGACTGCCGCAGCCTGATCCTGCGGGTGGAGCGGCCGGCGCTGGAACGCCGCCTGCAGCAGCTGCTGGAGCGCCCGCTCAGGACGCCGCTGGTGTTCGACGTGGACGTGGCCGAGGGTTCGTCGGGCATGGCGGCGGTGCGCCAGACGCTGGACTATCTGTGCCGGCTGCACCAGGACCCGGACATCGACCAGCTGGCGCCGGCGCTGGCGGCGGGCTTCCCGGACTACCTGATGTCATTGCTGCTGATGCAGCTGCCGCACAACTACAGCGACGCGCTGCGCGCCGACCGCCGGCAACCGCTGCCGCTGCACGTCAGGCGCGCGCGCGACTACATCGAAAGCCATCTGGACGAGCCCGTCACCCTGGCGGAGCTGGCCGCGCTCTCCGGCGTGTCCACCCGCACCTTGCAGAACGGCTTCGCGCGCTTCCTGGGCCAGAGCCCCATCGACTACATCCGCGGCCAGCGGCTGGCCCGCGTGCACGCGGCGCTGGAACAGGCCGGGCCGGGCGACAACGTCACCGACATCCTGCTGCGCCACGGCGTGACCAGCTTCGGCCACTTCGCCAGCCACTACCGCAAGCGCTACGGCTGCCGGCCGTCGGACACGCTGCGCGGCCGCTAGCGCCAGCACGGGCCGGCGCCCGCGCGCCGGCTCAACCGCCGGCGCCGCGATGGCGGTATTCGCCCGGCGCGCCCAGCACCGCCTGGAACTTGCGGGCTTCGCCCGAATAGGCATGCTTGGCGGGTATGGTCAGCGTGGCGCCCGACAGGCCGTTGCGCTTCGGTCCGCAGGACCAGAAGCTGTCGGAGATCTCGGCGTACGGCACCCGGGCCACGACGCGCGGCGGCTGGCCGGACTTGGCGCCGCCGGACTTGGCATCGGCCAGCCACTCGATCCAGACGCGGCAGCTGACATGCTCGAAACCCACGTTCTCCAGGATCACCCGGTAGGTGCCCTTCGCATCGCCGGAACGCCAATGTCCGCCCTCCAGCGTCGCCACGAGTTCGGCCTCGTCCAGGTTGGTGTCGGGACTGACATCGGCGCTGGCATCGGCTCCCGCAACGGCGGAAGCCGCCAGGAACGAAAGGCTCAATAGCGCTGCGGCAAGGATTTTCATGATTCTGACGGCCTGTTGGAAAGCGATGTCGAAAATTGGAGCATGCGCCCGCCGTGGTTTGTAGCACACCGCAGGTCGGCCCGAATCCCTTGCCGGAATGGAACGGCGCTTGCGCGTTCGGCGCAGACCGGCCGCCGTCCGCGCCGCTAGGATCGTCGCATCGTCATCAAGGAGCACGATCATGCGCGTCACTGTCATCGGAGGCGGACACGGCTGCTACGCGGCCGCCGCGGACCTGCACGAAAAAGGCCACGAGGTGCGCTGGTGGCGGCGCGACGCCGAGGCCGGCGCCGCGCTGGCCAAGGCCGGCGGGCTGGAGGTCACCGACTATCGCGGCGCCCGCCGCATCGCCATCGGCGACGGCCCCGGCCAGCTGCGGCTGGCGCGCGAACTGCGCGACGCGGTCCAGGGCGCCGAGCTGATCGTCATCCCGCTGCCCGCCACCACGCACGACGATCTGGCGCCCCGGCTCGCGCCGCTGCTGGAGGACGGGCAGGTGGTGTTCCTGCCGCCCGGCACCTTCGGCTGCCACCTGTTCGCGCGCGCCCAGCGCCAGGCCGGCAACCGCGCTCAGGTCGCCTATGCCGAGACCGGCACCCTGCCCTACCTGGCGCGCAAGCACGGCCAGCGCGTGGTCATCAGCGGCTACGCCACGCGCCTGCCCACCGGCGTCTTCCCCCTTCGGCTGGCCGATGCCGCGCTGCGGCGGCTGGCCCAGGCCTATCCCAGCGTGGAGCCGGCCGGCGACGGCCTGTCCGGCGCGCTGATGAATGCCGGCCCCATCATCCACCCGCCGCTCATCCTGATGAACGCCGGCCCCTTGCAGCATTTCGAGCGCTGGGACATCCACAACGAAGGCACCCAGCCGGCCATCCGCGCCGTGACCGATGCGCTGGATGCCGAGCGCGTCGCGCTGCGCGAGGCGCTGGGCTATGGCGCGCCGCATTTCCCGCTGGCTGACCACTACGCCCAGGAAGGCGATGAATGGATGTACGGGCGCGGCGCCCATGGCCGCCTGACCGACAGCGGCGACTGGCGCGAGACCATCGACCTGCACTGCCACCGCTACATGCTGGAGGACACGCGGCTGGGCCTGTCCTTCCTGGTGTCGACGGGCCGCTGGGCCGGCGTGCCCATGCCGGTGGCGCAGGGCCTGCTGGCCCTGGCCTCGGCGCTGACCGGGCGCGACCTGTACGCCGAGGGTCGCACGCTGGAGAACCTGGGCCTGTCCACTCTGTCGCGCGCCGACATGCGCGCGCTGCTGCAGGAGGGCTATTGAGATGGCCGCCCCCTTGTGCGTGATCGGCGCCGGCCGCATGGGACAGGGCATCGCCGCGTCCTACCTGATCGCCGGCCTGGAGGTGTCGCTGATCGACCTCAAGCCCCGCGCCGCCGATGAACAGGCGCGCGTCCACGATGCGGCGCGCGCGGCCGTGCGCGCCGAGCTGGGCATGCTCGCGCGGCTGGGCGTGCTGAGCGAGGACCAGGCCGACGCCGCGCTGGCCCGGCTGCGGTTGCGCGCGAGGGACGACGCGGCCGCCGACCTGCGCGCGGCGCGCGCGGTGTTCGAGGCCGTGCCCGAACGCCTGGACGCCAAGCGTGACGCGCTGCGCTGGCTGGACGAGGCCTGCCCGGCCGACGCCGTGGTGGCATCGACCACGTCCACCTTCCTGGTCACCGAACTGGCGGCGCTGACGGCGCATCCGCAACGCTTCCTGAACGCGCACTGGCTCAACCCGGCCAGCCTGATCCCGCTGGTGGAAGTCAGCCGGGGCCCCGCCACCCGCGACGCCGCCGTCGACCAGCTGCTGGAACTGCTGCGCATGGCGGGCAAGACGCCGGTGATGTGCGCGCCGTCCGCCGGCTACATCGTGCCGCGCATCCAGGCGCTGGCCATGAACGAGGCGGCCCGCATGGTCGAGGAAGGCGTGGCCAGCGCCGAGGACATCGACACCGCCGTGCGCCTGGGCTTCGGCCTGCGCTTCTCGGTGCTGGGCCTGCTGGAATTCATCGACTGGGGCGGCGGCGACATCCTCTACTACGCCTCGCGCTACCTGGCCGGCGCGCTGGACCCGCGCTTCGCGGCGCCGGACGTGATCGCGCGCAACATGGAACAGGGCCGCAACGGCTTGCGCGACGGCCAGGGCTTCTACGACTACGCCGGCGTGGACGTGGACGCGTATCGGATGCAGCGGCTGGAGCAGCTGCGCGACCGGCTGGCGCTGCTGGGCCTGCTGCCGCGCTGTGGCTCGGCGCTGGCCGGGGCCGGCGCGGCGCCGGCCGCCTGACCGGAGACCGCCCGGCAGACCGGCCTGGGCAACGCCTGCCGCCGCGGCTCCCTGGCGCGTCCGCTCAACGGCCTCCCGTCTCCAGCGCGTCCAGCACCTCATAGGCCAGGCGCACGCGATCGGCGTTGGGATAGTTGCGGTTGGCCAGGATCACGATGCCGATCCGGCGTCCCGGCACGAAGGCGACGTAAGCGCCAAAGCCATTGGTGGCACCGGTCTTGTTGATCCAGGCGTCGGCGCGCGGCGCCAGCGGCGGACGCAGCGCGCGCACGTCGTGCGTCTCGAGGGCGACCGTGTTGGCATTGCCTTCCAGCACGGTGTCCAGCGGCGCCGGATAGCGGTACTGCTCCCACACCAGGTCCTGCGTCATGCCGCCCAGTTCGAAATAGCCCCGGTGCGTGTCGGCGATGGCCTGATCCAGCTTGGCGTCGCCGCTGGTGCCGCCCAGGTTCAGCTCCACGAAGCGCAGCAGGTCGCGGGCGCTGGTCTTGACGCCGTAGGCCTCGTCGGCCAGCACGCCGGGACTCACGCGCACCGGCTGGTTGCGCTTGTCATAGCCCTGCGCGTAGCGCGCCATCTGGTCGGCCGGCACCTGCAGATAGGTGCTGGGCAGGCCCAGCTTGGGCAACAGCGTGCCCTGCATCAGCGGCACATAGGCCTGGCCCATGGCATTGGCGGTCGCCACGCCCAGCATGCCGATGCTGGGATTGGCGTAGGTGCGGCGCGTGCCTTCCGCGTAGCTGGGCTGCCAGGCCTGCAGATAGGCCATGAGCTGGGCGCGGTCGCGCACCGTGTCGGGCACCTGCAGCGGGAAGCCGCCCGCCGTATGCGTGGCCAGGCCCAGCAGCGAAACCTTGCCAAAGGCGCTGCCCGCCAGCTCGGGCACGTGGCGCTCGACCGGATCCGCCAGCGACAGCCGGCCCAGCGCCTGGGCGTAGGCGGCCAGCGTGGCCGAATAGGTCTTGCTGATCGAGCCCACTTCGAACAGCGTGTCGTTGGTGACCGGCGCGCGCGTCTCCCAGGAAGCCAGGCCGAAGCTGTAGAAATGCTGCTCGCCCTGCCGGGTCACGGCCACCGCCATGCCGGCGATTTCATGCTGCTTCATCACCGTCAGCACGGCCGCGCGCACGCGCGCGTCGGCGTCATGGATGGGGGACAGCGCCGACGCGGGCAGCGATGCGGCAAGGGTGACGGCCAGCAGGCAGCGGCGGAACAAGGCGGACAGGCGCATGGAGAACTCCCGGAAAACAGCGCGAACAAGACGGGCGGGGCCAGGCGGCGGCATTGCCGCCGGGCGGCGACGACGGGCATGCCGGCGCGCGCCCCGCGCGAACCCAGGATGGTAGCGCCGCCGCGCTCATACTGGTACTAACCCTGAATTCCAGGACGCGGAATATTTGGCTATCCTGCCACGGTCGTAGCAAACACCACGCAGAAGAGACTCGCCCCGGCCCGGCCGCGCGGCGGGCGCCGACGGAGCAACCGCCCCGGAAACTCTCAGGCAGACAGGACTGCGCGGTGTAGACGATCTGGAGAGAGGCGCCTTGCGCGCCCACCGAAGGGGAACCCCGGCACGCGCCGGGCAAAGCTCTCAGGTACCGGGACAGATGGGGTGCAGCGGCCGTCCGGCCGTCGCCACGCCATCTGGAGCAATCATGCCCCGCATCGCCATCATTGGCGCCGGTATTACCGGCGTCACGTCCGCCTACGTCCTGCGCAAGCAGGGTTACGACGTTTCCGTCTACGACCGCCAGCGCTACCCCGCGATGGAAACCTCCTACGCCAACGGCGGCCAGCTGTCGGCCAGCAACGCCGAGGTCTGGAACAGCGCCGCCACCGTGCTCAAGGGCCTGCGCTGGCTGGGTCGCAGCAACGCGCCGCTGCTGCTCAATCCGCGCTTGAGCTGGCACAAGTATTCCTGGCTGCTGCAATTCATGCGCCAGATCCCCAACCACCGCCGCAACACCATCGCCACCACCCGGCTGGCGATCGAGGCGCGCCAGCACCTGTACGACATGGCCGAGGCCGAAGGCATCGACTTCGACCTGGAGCGGCGCGGCATCCTGCACATCTACCACGACGCCGCCAGCTTCGAGGCCGCGCGGCGCGGCAACGAGCTGCTGCGCGAAGGCGGCCTGGAACGCTACGCGGTCACGCCCGAGGAGGCGCGCGACATCGAGCCGGCGCTGCAAACGGCCTGCCACGCCGGCTTCTACACGCCGTCCGACGCCACCGGCGACATCCACAAGTTCACGCGCGGCCTGGCCCAGGCCTGCGAGCGGCTGGGCGTGCGCTTCGTGCAGGACGCCGACGTCGCCGCGATCACGGCCGACGGCGCGGGTTATGCGCTGGACCTGGCCGGCGCGGACGGCGGCGGCGGCGACCGGCACCAGGCCGACGCCGTGGTGGTCTGCGCCGGCGCGGCCAGCCGGCGCTTCGCGCGGCAACTGGGCGACACGGTCAACATCTATCCGGTCAAGGGCTACTCGATCAGCGTGCACCTGGACGACGCCGCCAGCCGCGAGGCCGCGCCGCGCGTCAGCCTGCTCGACGAGGCCGCCAAGATCGTCACCAGCCGGCTGGGCGACCGCTTCCGCGTGGCCGGCACCGCCGAGTTCAACGGCTACAACCTGGACATCCGCGCCGAACGCGTGCAGCCGCTGGTGGACTGGACCCGCCGCCACTTCCCCGGCGTCAGGACGGCGCGCGTGGTGCCCTGGTGCGGGCTGCGCCCGATGACGCCGGACATGATGCCGCGCGTGGGTCCGGGCAAGCGGCCGGGCGTGTTCTACAACACCGGCCACGGCCACCTGGGCTGGACCTTGTCGGCGGCCACCGCGCAGCTATTGGCGGCCAGCGTCGGCGAACGGCTGCGGCCGCACTGAGACGACGCGGGCGCGGCGGCGCCCGCAGCCGGCTGGCCGCAACCGACGGACCACCGCTCGCCGCCAGTGATTGGCCGCCCGCGGCTCGCCGCCCGTCGCCTTGCGCTAGCGCGCCAGCCGGCGCATCGCCAGCGCGACGATCGCGGTCGAGGTCAGCTGCATGGCGGCCACCACGTACAGGCCGGCGGCCACGCCGCCGGTCCATTCCTTCATCCAGCCCATCATGAAGGGCGTGGCGAAGCCGGCCAGGTTGCCGACCGAGTTGATGAAGGCGATGCCGCCGGCGGCGGCCGTGCCGGTCAAAAAGCCCGCCGGAATCGCCCAGAACACGGGAAACGCGCCCAGCACGCCGATGGCGGATACGCTCAGCGCGGCCATCGCCAGCACGGGATTGCCGATGTAGGCGGCGGTCAGCGCAAGCCCCGCCGCGCCGACCAGCGTGGCGCCGGCGCAATGCAGGCGCCGCTCGCCGGTCTTGTCGGAGTGCGCGCCGTTGAGCACCATCGCCACGGTGCCCAGCGTGAAGGGGATCGCCGACAGCAGGCCGATGTCCAGCGCGCCGCGCACGCCCAGCTCGCGCACCAGCGACGGCATCCAGAACGCCAGCGTGGCGTTGCCGCCGACGATGCAGAAATAGGCGGCCGTGCACAACCACAGCGCCGGCTGGCGCAGGGCCTGGGCGAAGCTGGCGTGCTTGCCGCCGTGGCGCTGCTCGGCCTCCAGCTCGGCTTCCAGCGCCGTCTGCTCGGCGGCCGACAGCCAGCGCGCCTGGCGCGGCCGGTCCGGCAGGTAGCCCAGCACCACGATGCCGGCGATCACCGAGGGTATGCCCTCCAGCACGAACAGCCATTGCCAGTTGCGCAACGGCGCCACGCCGTCCATGCCGCTCATGATGAGGCCCGCGATCGGGCCGCCGACCACGCCGGCGATGCCGAAGGACGTCATGAACCAGCCGTTGATGCGGCCGCGCCGGCCGGCGGGGATCCAGTACGTCAGGTACAGCATGACGCCGGGAAAGAAGCCCGCCTCGAACACGCCCAGCAGGAAGCGCAGCAGATAGAACGAGAACGGCGTCGTGACGAAGGCCATGGCCATCGACGTCAGCCCCCACAGGATGGTGATGCGCGCCAGGGTCTTGCGCGCGCCGATGCGCTGCAGCAGCAGATTGCTCGGCACCTCGAACAGGAAATAGCCGATGAAGAAGATGCCCGCGCCCAGGCCGTACACGGCCTCGCTGAAGCGCAGGTCCTGCAGCATCTGCAGCTTGGCGAAGCCGACGTTGACGCGGTCGATCCAGGCGAGCAGGAACAGGAAGATCAGGAAAGGAATCAGCCGCCACGCGACCTTGCTGTGCATGCGGGCGGAATCGACGGCCGGGGCATCGCCCCGGGAATGCTGCGGGGCCAGCTGTGCGGCGGGCTGCGGGGATACGGCATCCATGACTAGTTCCTTGGTGTACCGGACTGGGTTGGGGCCCAACCCGTTACAACCAGGCAGGGCGACGCATCAAGATTTTTAAATTTCTTATAAATATATTTTGAAGCATCGCAAAAATGCAGTAATCGGGAATTACCCGCAGTCGAACCCGCGGCGGGCCGAATCCGCCGCCGGTCTGTTCCCTCGGCCTTCCGGCTTCAGGCCAGCAGATCCTTGGGCAGCGCCGCGATGAAGGACGCGAAGCTGATCGAGCCCTGGCCGGGGCTCATGTGCCGCGTCATCAGCGTGGCGGCGCGGGCCGCGTCCTGGGCCTGGATCGCGGCGACCAGTTCGCCGTGCTGCGCCCAAGAGGAAGCCAGGTGGCCGAAGGCCGAATAGGCGTGGCGGCGGTAGGCGCCGGTGCGCGAGCGCATGCGCAGGATCTCCTGGCGCAGATAGGGATTGCGCGCGCCCTGGTAGAGCGCGTCGTGGAAGCGCCGGTTGTGGTCCTGCCAGGCTTCCGCGTCCTCGCGCCGCGCCACCGCGCCGGCGCGTTCGTGGATGGCGGCCAGTTCCTCGCGCTCGGCCGGCGTCATGCGCTCGCAGGCCAGCCGCGCGCCGATGCCCTCCAGCTCGGCCAGCAGTTCCCACATCGCCAGCAGCTGCGCCACGTCCATCTTGGCCACCACCATGCCGCCGCGCGGCAGGCTGTTGAGCAGCCCTTGCGCCTGCAATTGCAGCAAGGCCTCGCGCACCGGCGTGCGCGACACCTCGTAGGTCTGCATCAGCTGCTGCTCGTCCACGGCGTCGCCCGGCAGCAGGCTGCCGTCGCGGATGGATTCCTCGATGGACAGGCGTATGCGTTCGGCGGCCTTCATCGCGGCGCTCCCGGAATCGAAAGGTTCAGGCGTGCACGGTTCGTCATATTATTTTCTTGACTTCTATAAATATATTTATGACACTGGAATCTTATTTTAAGACCTAAGCGTAGCAGGAGACACCCGTCATGGACGAGAAACGCAAGGAAGACTGGCAGTCCTGGGTCGAGCTGGCCTTCCTGAGCCACGGACTGGCCGTGCCGCCGGACGCGCAACGGGCCGTCGCTCGCACCCTGATGCGCCTGTCGGCCGTGGCCGCCGAGATCGCGCCGCTCGAGGATGGCCATGATTGACGCCTCTGCCTTCCTCTCCGTGGCCGGCGCGCGCGCGGCCTATCGACGCGCCGCGCCGCCGCTGCGCGACGCCCACGTCGCCGCCCTGGCCGCCGGCTTCACGCGCCGCGCCGCGCCGCTGGGCTGCGTGGTCCAGCTGTTCGCCCCCGCGTCGGCCCCCGCCGATGCGGACGGGCTGCTCGCCGGCGTGCCGCTGGCGCACAAGGACGCCTTCGACACCGGCCTGCATGCGCCCCGCCTGGGCGGCCCGCGAGCGACGGGCGCGCCCCGTCCCGCCGCGTCCGTGCTGCGGCGGCTGGCCGGGCATGGCGCGCTGAACCTGGGCGCGCTGGCGATGGCCGAACATGCCTGCGGCGCTACGGCGGAGAACCCGCACGCGCCAGCCCTGATGAACCCGCTGGACAGCGCGGCGGCGGTCGGCGGCTCTTCCAGCGGCTCGGCGGTCGCGGTGGCGGCCGGCCTGTGCCCGGCCTCGCTGGGCACGGACACCGCCGGCTCGGTCCGCATGCCGGCCGCGACCTGCGGCCTGATCGGCCTGAAGCCCACGCCGGGACGCTTGTCCGCGCAAGGCGTGGCCCCGCTCGCGCCGACGCTGGACACGGTGGGCGTGATCGCCCGCGACGCGCTGGACGCCGCCAGCGTCTTCGCCGCCGCCCTGCCCGCCGGCGACGAAGATCCCGAGCTGCCCTTGCGGCCGGACGCGCTGGAGCGCGAGCTGGCGCGCCCGCGCGACTGGCGCATCGCCAATGCGCTGCATGCGGATGGAGAGGATCCCACGGTCGCCGCCGCGCTGACGGGCTTCGAGCAGCGCCTGCGCGGCGCCATCGGGCTGAGGCCGGCCGCGCTGCCCGACCTGGACCGCCTGAACCGGCTGGCGCAGATCGTGCTTCACGCCGAGGCCGCGCTGGCGCTGGCGGCGGCCGTGCGCGGCGGCCTGGACACGCTGGCCCCGTCGACCCGCGCCATCGCGCTGCCGGGCTGGGCCATGCCGGCCGTCTGGTATCGCCACGCGCTGGCGCAGGCGGCGCCGCTGCGAGCGGCCTTCCTGGCCGGCAGCCTGGGCGACGCCGACCTGCTGCTGGCGCCCTGCTTCCCGCAAGGCGTGCCGGACCGCGACGCGGTCACGACCTCCAGCCCCGCCTTCGACCCGCGCGCGCTGGCCGCGCTGCATCGCCATCACGCCTACGTCAATTTCCTGGGCCTGCCGGCGCTGGTGCTGCCGGTGGGCCTGGACGGCCGCGGCCGCCCCGTCAGCGCGCAGCTGATCGGCGCGCCGGGCAGCGAGGCGCGGATGCTGGCCTTCGCCCGCCAGTTCGCCCTGCCCCACTCCACGTTTTTGCAACGCTGACCCATGGGAACCACCATGTCCAAGATCACCGCCTCCCCCGCCCTGTCGCGCTTTCGCGTTCTCGACCTGTCGCGCGTGCGCGCCGGCCCGACCTGCGTGCGCATCCTGGCGGACTTCGGCGCCGACGTCATCCGCATCGAACCGCCCGCCGGCGTCGATCCCAACGAAGCCATGTTCGCCGCCGACCGCCACGGCGGCGACTTCCAGAACCTGAACCGCAACAAGCGCTCGTTGACGCTGAACCTGAAGAAGCCTGAAGGCCTGGCCGTGCTGCGCAGCCTGGTCGCCACCGCCGACGTGGTGGTCGAGAACTGGCGCCCGGACGTCAAGGCGCGGCTCGGCCTGGCCTATGAGGACCTGCGCGCCATCAACCCGCGCATCATCCTGGCCAGCATCTCCGGCTTCGGCCAGGATGGCCCCTATGCGGGCCGGCCTGGCTTCGACCAGATCATCCAGGGCATGGGCGGGCTGATGTCGGTCACCGGCCATGCCGGCGGCGGACCGCTGCGCGCGGGCCTGGCCGTGGCCGACTGCGGCACCGGCATCTACGCGGCGGTCGGCATCCTGCTGGCCTTGCTGGAGCGCGAGCGCTCGGGCGAGGGCCAGTGGGTGCACAGCTCGCTGCTGCATACCCAGATCGCGCTGATGGACTTCCAGGCGGCGCGCTACCTGAACGAAGGCGATACGCCCGCACAGGCCGGCAACGACCATCCCACCAGCAGCCCAATGGGCCTGTTCGAGGCCAGCGACGGCGCCTTCAACCTGGGCGCCTCCGGCGAGGGCAACTGGAAGCGCCTGTGCGACTGCCTGGACGCGCCGCAGTGGCTGCAAGACCCGCGCTACGCCACCGAGAAGCTGCGCGTGGCCAACCGCGCCCCGCTCAATGAAGCGCTGGCGCGGCGCTTCCGGGAAGCCAGCGTGGCCCACTGGGTCGAGCTGCTGAACCGCGCCGGCGTGCCGGCCGGCCCGGTCTACACCATTCCCCAGGTATTCGAGGACGAGCAGGTGCGGCACCTGGGCGTGGCGCAGTCCGTGACCGGCGACGATGGCCAGGCCTACCGCCTGATCTCGCAGCCCGTCACGCTGACGCGCACGCCCGCCGCCATCGCCCGCCCCGCGCCGGGCTGGGGCGAGCACACCGACGAGATGCTGGCCGAAGCGGGCTATGACGCCGCCGGCATCGCGCGCCTGCGCGCGGAGGGCGTGGTATGAGCGGCGCGCCCTCGCCGGCCAGCGGCCAGCCCGCCGGCCACATCCAGGAAACGCTGCGCGACGGCATCGCCACGCTGACGATCAGCAACCCGGCTCGCCGCAACGCCATGACGCTGGCCATGTGGCGGCAATTGGCGGCCTGCCTGGCGCGGCTGCGCGAAGCGCCGGACCTGCGGGTGCTGGCCCTGACCGGCGCGGGCTCGCAGGCCTTCGTGTCGGGCGCCGACATCAGCGAATTCGACCAGGCCCGCGACAGCGCCGAGGCGGCCGTCATCTACAACCAGGCCGTGGCCGAGGCGCAGGACGCGCTGGCGCGCTTTCCGGCGCCCACGGTGGCGCTGATCCAGGGCGCCTGCATGGGCGGCGGCATCGGCCTGGCGCTGGCCTGCGACCTGCGCTACGCCAGCGCCAGCGCGCGCTTTCGCATGCCGGCCGCGCGCCTGGGCCTGGGCTACGGCTATGCCGACATGCGCCGCGTGGTGGCGGTGACCGGCATGGCCGCGGCCTTCGAGCTGTTCTACACCGCCCGCACCCTGGACGCCGAACAGGCGCAGGCCGGCGGACTGCTGCACGAGCGTTTCGCGCTGGACGATTTCGAGCGGCTCTCCCTGGCCCGCCTGCAACGCATCGCCGCCAACGCGCCCCTGTCCTTGCGGGCGGCGAAAGCGGCGATACTGGCATCCACGCGCGAACCGTCCGCCGCCGAACTGGAGGCGATCGCCGCGCTGGTGCGCCAATGCTTCGACAGCGCCGACTACGCCGAGGGCCGCCGCGCCTTCGCCGAACGGCGCGACCCCGTATTCACCGGCCGCTGACGCCGTCCGGACTTGCCGACAGACATCATGAACAATCCCCGCATTCCCTTCCTGATGCCGCGCCAGCGCCCGCCGCTGGCCGGCCTGGACGGACGCCCCATCCTGGTCCACCTGGTCGTCAACGTGGAACACTGGCCGTTCGACCAGCCCATGCCGCGCACCATCCTCACCCCGCCGCACGGCATCGGCAACGTCCCCGACGTGCCCAATTTCAGCTGGGCCGAATACGGCCTGCGCTGCGGCCTGCCCCGCATGATCGACGCCATCTCGGGCCGAGGCCTGCCGGCCTCGGCCAGCCTGAACGCCTCGGTCATCGACGCCTATCCGGCGGCCGCCGACGCGCTGCTGCAGGCCGGCTGGGAATTCATCGGCCACGGCATCCACCAGCGCGCGCTGTCGCAGGACGGCGGCGTCGGGCAGGCCGAGGCCATCGCCGCCGCGCTGGACCGGATCGAGCGCTTCAGCGGCGCGCGCCCGCGCGGCTGGCTCTCGCCCGGCCTGCGTGAAACCAGCGAAACGCCGGACCTGCTGGCGCAGGCTGGCGTGGACTATGTGTTCGACTGGTGCCTGGACGACCTGCCCAACTGGATGCGCGCCGCCCCGCGCCCGCTGCTGGCCCTGCCCTATGCGCTGGAGCTGAACGATTCGGTGATCCATGCCGTGGAAAAGCACGCCACCGGAGAGTTCGGCCGCCGGCTGGAGCACACGCTCAACGTCTACGCGCGCGAGGCCGCCGCGTCCGGCATGCCGCGCGTGCTGACGCTGGGGCTGCACCCGCACCTGATGGGCGTGCCGCACCGCTACCCCGATTTCGAGGCGATGCTGGACCGGCTCCAGCGCCATTCCATGACCCGCTTCGTCACCGGCGCCGAGCTGTACGCGTGGTATGCCGGCCAGTGCTCGCCGCCGCTGCGCGGCGCGCCGGGAGACCAGGCATGAACGGCGCGCAAACCACCGCCGCGCGCGACGCGGAGCCGTCCCGGCCAGCCGCCAGCGCCATCGACACGCTGGTCGCGCACCTGCAGCGCCTGCGCTACGAGGACCTGCCGGCCGAGGCTGTCGCCGCCGCCCGGACCTTCCTGCTGGACGCCATCGGCGTCGGGCTGTCGGGCTCGCGCCACCCGCGCATGCCTGCGCTCAAGCGCGCCGCCGCCGCGCTGGGCCAGGGCGCCGAGGCCACGGTCTGGGCCAGCGGCGAACGGCTGCCGCTAGCCAGCGCGGTCATGCTCAACGCCTACCAGGTCTTCAACCAGGAATTCGACGCGATCCATGACCGCGCCGTGGTGCACGCCTTCGCCTGCATCGCGCCCGCCGCGCTGGGCTATGCCGAGCGCGAAGGCGGCGTGGACGGCAGGCGCCTGATCACCGCCGTGGCCGCCGGGCTGGACTTCGCCATCCACGTGGCGCTGGCGCAGCGCGCGCCGATGCGCTTCTTCCGGCCGGCCATGTGCGGCGGGCTGGGCGCCACCGCCACCCTGTGCAAGCTCGCCGGCCTGGACGAGGCCGCCACGCGCGACGCGCTCGGCCTGGCCTACAGCCATCTGTCCGGCACCATGCAGGCGCACATCGAGGGCTCGCCCGCCGTCGGCCTGCAGGTTGGCCTGAACGCGCGCGCCGCGGTCACGGCCTTCGAGCTGGCGCGCGCCGGCTTTCCCGGCCCGCGCGACATCCTGGAGGGGCCGTTCGGCTATTTCGCGCTCTACGACGCCGGCCAGGCGCGCTGGGACGAGGCCGCCGGCGACGTCGGCCGCGTATTCCAGATCGCGCGCATGAGCCACAAGCCCTACCCCACCGGACGCGCCACGCACAGCGGCATCGGCGCCGCGCTGCGGCTGATGCGCGAACACGCGCTGCAACCCGGTGACATCGCCGGCATGAAGGTGCATGCGTCGTCGCTGATCGTGCGCCTGGTCGGCCGGCCCGCCCGGCCCGGCATGGACTCGGCCACCGCCCGGCTTTGCATGGGCTATGCCGTGGCCACGGCCATCCTGCATGGCCGGGTCGGCATCCCGGATTTCGATCCGGACGCGCTGGCCGATCCGCGCCGGCTGGAGCTGGCCGCCCGCATCGAGGTGCTGGACGACGGCAATCCCGATCCCAACGCCATGTGCCCGCAGCGCGTGGAACTGCATCTGCGGGACGGCCGCTGCCTGGCGCTGGACATGCCCGAGTTTCCGGGCAGCCCGGCACTGCCGCTGGACGAAGCCGCGCAGGACGCCAAGTTCCGCGCCTGCTGCGCCTCGGCGCGACCTCCCGTGCCGCCGGACCGGGCCGAGGCGCTGATCCGCCGCCTGCGCCGCCTGGAGGATGCGGCCGAGCTGCGCGAGATCGTCGCGCTGCTGTCGGCCGCCGACTAGCGATGCCGCGCGGGGCCGCGACGGCCCCGCGCTAGCGCGCCAGCAACTGGGGCACGGCGGAAATCAGCAGGGTCACGCCCGAGCAGGTCAGCAGGCCCAGCACGATGCGGCGGAACGCCAGCTCCGAGATCCCCATGTACAGGCGCGTGCCCAGCAGCGTGGGCACCAGCATGGCGGGCGCGACCACCGCGAACATCGGCAGCATGTCGCGCGTGATCATGCCCGTGCCCAGATAGGTCAGCATGGTCACCGCCAGCATCGACAGATTGAAGTTCTGGATGACGGCGCGCTGCGCGTGCTTGTCGAAGCCGCACAGCGTGCACCAGAGCGTGGGCACCACGCCGGTGAAGCCGCCGATGCCGCCCATCACGCCGCCCACCAGTCCGGCCGCGCCGTCGCCGACCCGGCTGCCCTTGATGCGCGGCAGGCGCGCAGCGAACAGCATGGTCGGACACCAGATCGCCAGGATGGCGCCCAGCACCGCCTTGAACCAGGTCATGTCCAGCATGGGCAGCAGCTGCACGCCCAGCGGCACGCCGGCCAGCCCGCCGGCCACGAAGGGCCACAGCATCTTCCAATCGAAACCGCGCCGCACCGAGAACACCGCCAGCAGCTGGCCGGTCAGCGAGCCGAACACGGCCAGCGCGGCCGCCAGGCGCGGATCCAGGGCCCAGGCCCAGAACGACATCGACACCATGCCGAACGCGAAGCCCGACAAGCCCTGCACGAATCCCGCCACGGCCGCGCCCAGCGCGACCAGCCACCAGCCATCCATGAGTCCCTCTCCCTGTGGCGCGCCGCGCCGGCTTGCGTTCGCCGTGTCCTGCGCGCCTGGATCGCTATTCTAGAGAGACGGCGCGGCCGCGCCATTCGGACTGCTGATGCCGCCATAGCCTCAAGCTGATGGCGGCCGGGCTCACCATTCCAGCCGGTCGAAGAAGGCGCGGGCGGCCTCGTCGCCGCCCAGCGCGGCGGCGGCGGCCCGGACGGCGGCATCGCGGTGCCTGGGCCGCAGCTCGCCCTCGTCGTCGCACAGATCGTCGCCGGCGTCTTCGTGGGCGCCGCCCACGGCCGCCAGCGCGGCGGCCAGCGTGCGCAGGTCGGGCGCCAGCAACTGCGCATCCCAGCTGCCCGCGCCATGCAGCGCGTACAGGACGCGGCCGGTGGACATTTCCAGGATCAGCGGATCGGCGTGCTGGTCGGCGATGACCAGCCAGTCCTCGGGCCAGTCCGCCAGCCGCTCGCCGCTGTTGCCATCCCAGCGGTAGCCGGCCTGCCGGACCCACAGCTTCGCCAGCGGCGCGAAACCCAGAGCCGTGCCGGGAATGGTCACGCCCACCGGGCCGACGTGCTCATAGACCGTGCGGCCCAGCGGCCCGACTTCGGCGTAGAACTCGGCCAGCGCCGGCGGCAACGGAAACGGGCCGCGCCACTCGCCCGCGCCTTGCGGGCGCAAGTCGCCGAAACGGAGGAATTGGTCGCGGATCCACGCGTAGCTGTTCATCGCCGCGCCGTTCACGCGTAGATCTCGCCACGCAGATAGAGCGCAGCCTGGCCGCTGATGACGACGCGGCCATCCTCGCCCACGGCGCAGCGCAGCTCGCCCTTGCGCGCCCCGCCCTGTTGCGCGCGTAGCGCGCGCTTGCCCAGGCGCTCGGCCCAGTATGGCGCCAGCGAGGTATGCGCGGATCCGGTGACCGGATCCTCGTTCACCCCCACGCGCGGACCGAACCAGCGCGACACGAAATCAAAGCGCGACGACGGCGCGGTGACCGCCACGCCGCGCGTGTCAAAGGCCGCCAGCGCGGCAAAATCCGGCGCCAGGCCGTCGATCAGCGCTTCGTCGTCGATCACCACCAGGTAATCATCGGTGCGCAGGAAGGCCTTGGCGCGCGTCAGGCCCAGCGCACGCAGCAACCCGTCGGGCAAGGTCGCGGCCTCGGGCCGCTTGGCCGGGAAATCCATTTGCAGCCAGCCGTCGCCGCCGCGCCGCACCCGCAGCTCGCCGCTGCGGGTCTGGAAGCGCAGCGTTTCGTCGGCCGCGCCCAGTTGCTCGAACAGCACCCACGCCGTGGCCAGCGTGGCATGGCCGCACAGGTCCACCTCGACCGTGGGCGTGAACCAGCGCAGGCCGTAGCCGTCCTGCTCGCGCACCACATAGGCGGTTTCGGACAGATTGTTCTCCGCGGCGATGCGCTGCAACGCGGCGTCGGGCAGCCAGGCTTCCAGCGGCACGACGGCGGCGGGGTTGCCGCCGAACGGCGCTGCGGAAAAGGCGTCGACCTGAAAGAGCGGGAGCGTCTTGGACATGGGAATCGTGGATCACTGGGTCCGTCGGGAATGCGGTATTGTCCCACGGCTCGGGCGCGCCGCGCCCCGCGCGCGATCAAGCGCAGGACGGCACGCAAGAAACCCACGCAATGCTGAAAATCTGGGACCGCCGGACCTCTTCCAATATGGGAGACGGGCGTGATCCTGCGCTACCTGGCGGCGCGCCATGCGGACGACGGTTTCTGGCCCGCCGCCCGCGCGGGTCGCCGCGCTAGCGCGGCTT
This sequence comes from Achromobacter sp. 1011811831, assembly GCF_059760905.1. NCBI lineage: Bacteria > Pseudomonadati > Pseudomonadota > Betaproteobacteria > Burkholderiales > Alcaligenaceae > Achromobacter > Achromobacter sp. 1011811831. The sequence goes on along the minus strand of NZ_JCBANG010000017.1, from coordinate 62,959 downwards.
GCGCTGCTCGAACAGCCACTGGCGCCAGGCGCCGTCGGTGAACAGCTGCGGCGGCACGCGATGGTCCATGCCGACATAGGTGATGAACCGGGGCCGCCCGCCGGCGGCGGCCAGTTCCTCGGCCCAGACCTGGGTGCCGACATAGGCATTCTCCTGGTCGTAGTCGCCGTGGACAAGCCAGGTCGGCACATGCGCCACGGAACGCGCCAGGCTGCGCTCGGGCGGCACGCCCGACAGCGCCACCATCGCGGCGAACAGGCCGGGCCGGGCCACGGCGGCGTCCATCGCGGCGGACGCGCCCATCGAAAAGCCCAGCGCGTAGACGCGGGCCGGGTCGATCGGGTGGCTGCGCATCAGCTCATCCACCAGCGCCAGCACGTCGGCCAGCGGCGCCCCCGGCTGGGATACGCGCAGGCCATGCGTGTCATTGATGTAGTTGGCGCTGCGGTCGCGCGTCTGCGGCACCACCGCATAGGCCGGAAAGCTGCGCCGCACATCGGGCGCAGCCCACAGGCGCGTGAAGGCCGTCATGGGCTTGAGGTTGTCGTCGCCGATGCCGCCGGAGCTGTGAAAGAAGACCACCAGCGGGTAGCGCTCGCCGGCCACCGGCCGGGCCGGCGCCAGCAGCCGGTACGGCATGTCGGTCTTGCCGGCATCGAACACCGCTTCGGAAAAGTCCTCCAGCGGCGCGCCGCGATACTGCTCCACCAGCGCCAGCTGGGCGGCCGTGGGCGCGTAGCGTTGCTGCGATTCAAGCACCTTGCCGGGCGCGGCCGCCGCGCCGCCACCGGCGCAGGCCAGGACTGCGCACAACGACGCGCCAGCCAGGCGTGCGCGCATGCCGACGCGCGCCACCGGCGCCGGCCGGCCATGGGCCGATACGAGGAAGGAATCCAAGCGGTTCTCCGAGAGTTCGACGCGGATGCGCTCCCGCCCGCGCGATCCGCCTGCTTGCGGACGCGCGCAACCCGCGGGAAGCGCGGAAATTGTAGAAAGCCCGGTTTGCCGCAGTGTGAAGAACTGTGCGGATTATGTATGCCTTGTGTAGGCCGGCCCGCCGGCGCGGCGGCGCTACTGGTAGCGTTCGCGATAGCCCACCGGCGACATGCCGCAGTACTTGCTGAAGATGTCGCGGAACGCCTTGGTGTCGTTGTAGCCGACCTCGTACATGACCTCGGACACGCTCTTGCGCGAGTTTTCCAGCCGCTTCTTGGCCGCCTCGACGCGCACCCGCTGCACGTATTCGACGATGCTGTTGCCGGTGGCCTGGCGGAAGCGCCGCTCCAGCGTGCGCCGTCCCATCGCGTGGCGGTCGGCCAGCGCCTCGACCGTGATCTTCTCGGTATAGCGGCCCTCGATGTATTCCTGCACCGCGCGCACCGCCTGGTCGGCATGCGCCTTCTGCCCCATGAACACGGCGAAGGGCAGCTGGCTCTGCCGGCTCCAGTCCAGCTGGAAATACTTGGCGCACCAGATGGCGGTGTCGCGGTCGGCATAGCGCTCGATCAGGTGCAGCACCAGGTGCGCGGCCGAAAAAGCCCCGCCGCTGGTGTAGATGCCTTCGCCGGCCATGACCACGCGGTCGCTGACCCACTGCACCTCGGGAAACAGCTGCGCGTACATGCCTTGCGCGGCCCAGTGCACCACCGCCTCCTGCCCGTCGAGCAGGCCGCCCGCCGCCAGCAGCGCCGCGCCCATGCACAGGCTGGCGACCTCGCCGCCGCCCCGGTGGTGGCGCGCCAGCCATTCGATCAGCGCGCGGTTGTTCAGCACCACGTCCGACACCGAGCCCAGCAGGGGCGGCGCGATGCAGATGTCGACGGCGCCGGCCTCGTCCAGCACAGCGTCGGCCTGGACCGTGATGCGGCCGTCATCGAGCCGGACCTCGCGCGTGACGGCCAGCGTGCGCACGCTGAACCCTGGCGGACGCCCTTGCGCCGCCAGGTATTCGTTGGCCACCAGGAAGCCCTGCCTGGCGGTCTCCAGGGAAGCGATGTTCGCGCCCGTGGGCAGCAGGAAAGCGACGTTTTTCATGGCGGAATCGTCCTGTTTTCTGGCGGCGGCGCGCGGCGTCCGCTGCGCGCCGCGTGGTATCCGGCGCACCTGTTTTTACCCGGTAAAGAATACGCCGGAAGCCTGTCGCAATCCACCCGCAAGATTGTCGCAATCGCCTATCGGAAGCGCGCGCGGATCCCGATAAAGTGTTTCTCACCGGCTCGATGTCCGGACGGCGGAACCCGCGGCGCGCGGGCGCCGCACCGCGTAGAACAACACCCTGCAATGGAGTCATCGATGGAAAAGTACATAGACGGTTACCTGCTGAGCGTAGCAACGGCCGAGCTGCCGGCGTACAAGAAAATGGCCGGGCTGGCGCGCACCGTATGGCTGGAACACGGCGCGCTGGACTACCGCGAAAGCCGCGGCGACGAACTGGACAACGAAGCCTTCGCCTCCTTCACCAAGGCAGCCGGCGCGGGTCCCGACGAAACCGTGGTGTTCGCCTGGATCCTGTTCGCCAGCAAGGCCGAGCGCGACCGCATCAACGCGCTGGCCATGAGCGACCCGCGTCTGGCCAACATGGAATGCGAGGGCATCTTCGATCCCAAGCGCATGTGCTGGGGCGGCTTCACGTCCATGATCGGAAGCTGAACGACACCCGCCCACCCGAACGGGGTCTGCGTCACCGGCCTTCCCAACCAAACACCCTGTCCGTCCGAAGATCCCGGCCGGCGCCCTTGTCCCTGGAGCAACCCCATGTCCACCCCCGCCACCCACGCAATTCCCCCCGGCATGCACACGCTGACCCCGCATCTGGTCTGCGAAGGCGCGTCCGACGCCATCGCCTTCTACAAGAAGGCCTTCAACGCCGAGGAGCTGGCGCGCCTGCCCGGCGCCGACGGCAAGCTGATGCACGCCATGCTGCGCATCGGCGACTCCACCGTCATGCTGTGCGACGACTTCCCGCAATGGGGCAGCCTGGGGCCCAAGGCGCTCAAGGGCTCGCCGGTCTACCTGCACCTGTATGTCAAGGATGTGGACGCGGCCATGAAGCAGGCCGTGGACGCCGGCGCCCAGGTCACCATGCCGGTGGCCGACATGTTCTGGGGCGACCGCTACGGCCAGCTGGTGGATCCGTTCGGCCACCGCTGGTCCATGGCCACGCACAAGCTCGACCTCACGCCGGAGGAAATCCGCCAGAACATGGAAAAGATGGGCGGCTGCGGCGCCCCGAAATAGCGGTCGCGCTGGCGGGCCGCCGTGGCCCGCCGGCCGCCGCGACAGGATGCCGCGCCCGCGAGCGCGGCCCCGCGTACACCTCGGTACGAGGTCAGGCCGCGCTCGTCCCCGGATACGGCCCGAGGAAATCCAGCTTGCCGATCTTCACGCCCTGGTTGCGCAGGATGCCGTAGGCGGTGGTGACGTGAAAATAGAAGTTCGGCAGCGCGAAGCTCAGCAGATAGGCGTCGCCCTGGAACTCGGGCTTGAAATCGCCGAACGACAGCGTGACCTTGCGGCTTTCGGCGCCGTCGAAGGCCTGCGGCGCCAGGCCCTGCAGATAGGCGATGGTGTCGGCCACGCGCTGGCGCAGCTGCGCCAGCGTGGTTTCCTCGTCGGGAAACTTCGGCGCCTCGATCCGCGACAGACGCTGCGCGGCGAACTTGGACGCGTCGCTGGCGCGCTGGATCTGGCCCGACAAGGGGTACATGTCCGGCGCCAGCCGGGCGTTGACGAGTTCGGCGGGATCGATGCCGGCTTCGCGGGCATGCGATTCGGCCTTTTCCAGCAGCGCGGCCAGCACATTCAGGCCGCGGACGAAGACAGGCACCGAAGCCTGGTAGAGGGACAGGGACATGACGGAACGTTCCAACAGTATGCTTGCGACCGCCCGCCGCGACGGCGGCGGCGGGGCCTCGGGAATGCCGCGATCTTGCCGCCGCCCGCGCCGACCTGGCCCGCGCCCGGCCTGAGCATCGCCGTTCCCGATCCGCGAACAATAGCCGTTTGCGCCGCTCGCGGCTACAGGGCCGCCGGCGCGCCACGGCGCTGCGCCTGGAAGAAGCGCCAGATCAGCGCCGATGCGTCCGGCCCGCCCCGGCTGTGGTATCTCACGGCCGGATCGCCGCCGCTCCAGGCATGTTCGACATGCGTGATCTCGCACAGGCGCACCACGGCGCGGCGGTCCTTCAGCATGTCGACCCGGCGATAGGACTTGTCGGTGCCCAGACCCAGCACGCGCTCGACCGGAATGTCCTGGGGATGCAGGCCGTTGAGCAGGCGGAACTGGTCGAACAGCTGGCGCGCGTTGCGCGGCGCCACGGCGGGATCGAGCTGGCCCTGCAGGATGATGGCCGGCATGCCCAGGCGCAGCGCGGCCGGATTGGCCACGCTTTCCAGCAACGGACGCAGGGGCTTGAGCGCGCCTCGGCGCATGGTCTGCAGGCCCGCGGCGGCGCTGTGCGCGTCGCCCGTCACCGGGCCGGAATGCATGGCCAGCGCCGCCACCAGCTGCGGATGCCGCAGCGCCACCAGGGCCGCCATGCCGGCGCCCGCCGACAGCCCGGCGATATACACGCGTGTCGGATCCAGGCCATGGCGCCCCACTTCCGAGCGGACCAGCGCGGCGATCAGGTCGGCCTCGCCGCCGCCGTGCAGCGCATCGGGCTGGAACCAGCGCCAGCAGCGCTGCACCTGCCGGGCCATGGACTGCTGCGGGTACAGCACCATGAAGCCGGCCGCGTCGGCCCACTGGTTCATGCGCGAGCCCTGCGCGAACGACAGCGCGGTCTGCCGGCAACCATGCAGCATGACCACCAGTGGCATGCCCTGGCGCGGCACGCCGGGCGGAATGTAGCGGGCGAACGCGAGACGCCGGCCGAGGCCGTCGGTGAACTGGCGCGATGCCTCCCAGCGGCCCAGGCCCAGCGAGGGCGAGGCGCCGTCGCGCGAGGCATTGGCGCTGCGCCTGGCCGCCGCCCGGCGCGACGCGGCGGCGCGCTTGCCGGATGCGCCGGGCACGGCCAGGCTCAAGGCCGCGCGCTGGATCCTGCCGAGCTTCTTCGCGGCCTTGAAAAAAAGAGTGGAAAAACTGCGCGCCATTGTCAGGCCTCGGCCAGTAGAACCTTGCTTGCCCCAAGACGACGTCCCGATACCACCTGGCCGCAGCTGCGCGGCCCGCCGACTGCCTCGTCCGCCGGGCGACGGACGCCGGATTTGCTGCGTGTGCTCAGTAACGGCCCGCCCGGGCCGACATCGCGGCGCCGCTGGTGAACAGCTCCAGACAGGACAGCAGGGCGATCGCGATGGTGACGATGGAGAGCGCCTTGACGATCTTGTTGGTGTCCGGCCGGGTCAGCATCGCGGTCATGCGCGTGACGATGTAAGCCCCAACCATAATGCCGATGACAGGAATCATAGGTGCCCCCCGGAACATGCAATAGCGTTTGATTGAGCGGACGCCGAGCGCGCCGCCGCCGGAAACGGAAAAATCGGCCAGCAGCGGCGCCGGGCGCCTGTCCGGGCCGATTATTTGTGCGGATCAAATGTATCACACAGTAACCGCGTGGAACCCATATCCGAAACGTAACCGACGGCCCCGCTTGCCGAAAATCAAGCCGATGGAACACGCGCCGCCATTACAGGAGGCCGCGCTTGAGCCGCCGCCTCAAAACGCCTAAGGTGGAACCCCCGATTCCCCACATTCCGTCACGGACGCTCCGCCGCATGTTCCCCAACGACCGCCCCCAGACCCTGGGCGAAGAAATCGCCAACGCCATCAGCCACGGCCTGGGCGCCGCCTGCGCGGTGGCCGCCGCCCCCATCCTGATCATCGCCGCCACCCGCCAGGGCGACGCCGCCTTCATCGCAGGCGCGGCCATCTTCGCGGCCACCATGGTGCTGCTGTACCTGGCGTCCACCATCTACCACGCCCTGCCGCTGAACCGCGCCAAGCGCCTGTTCAACGTGCTGGACCACTCGGCCATCTACCTTCTGATCGCCGGCACCTACACGCCCTTCGCGCTGGGCGCGCTGCGCGGACCCTGGGGCTGGACGCTGTTCGGCCTGGTCTGGGGCCTGGCCCTGCTGGGCGTGGGGCTGAAGGCCAGCAAGCGGCTGAACCGGCCCGCCATTTCCACCGGGCTGTACCTGGCCATGGGCTGGCTGGTGCTGATCGCCGTGAACCCGCTGATCGAGCGCGTGCCCGAGGGCGGGCTGTGGTGGCTGGTGGCCGGCGGCCTGGCCTACACCGGCGGCGTGGTCTTCTTCGTGTTCGATTCGCGCTGGCGCTACGCGCATTTCATCTGGCATCTGTTCGTGCTGGCCGGCACCGCCTGCCATTTCTTCGCCGTCCTCTGGTATGCCAAGGGTTGACATCCCCCCGAAGCGCTCACGCGCTTCCCCCCAGGGGGGCATGCCTGCGGACCGAAGGGTGAAGCCCACCCCCGAAGCGCTTGCGCGCTTCCCCCTCAAGGGGGCATGCCTGCGGACCGGCAAAGCCGGCTCCGCGGCATCCCGCTGAAGCTTGCTATGGAGGGTCCTAGTCGGTGCGCAGATAGGCTGAGGGCGCGGCGCCCAGCACTCGTTTGAACATGGTCGAGAACGCGGCCGGGCCCTGGTAGCCGAAATCCAGGGCGATGACGGTGACCGGATCGCCCGCCGCCAGCCGCGCCAGCGCCAGCACCACGCAGGCGCGCTGGCGCCATTGGGCGTAGGACATGCCGGTGTGCTCGCGGAAATGGCGGCTGAAGCTGCGCGGGCTCATGTGCAGCCGCTCGGCCCAGTCCTGCGGCCGCGAGCGGATGTCCGGCGCCGCCATGAAGGCCTGGCACAGCGCCCCCAGCCGCGCGTCGCGCGGCAGCGGGATGTGCAGCGGCAGCGCCGGCGCGCGGTCCACCTCGTGCAGCAGCAGCCGGGCCAGCGCGCCGTCGCGCCCTTCCCTGTCGTACTGCGCCGGCATGTCCACAGCCGCCAGCAGCAGCTGGCGCAACAGCGGCGACACCTCCACCACTTCGCAGGCCCGCGCGTCCGCGCGCGCCGCGCCCGGCTCGATGTAGGCGCTGCGCGTGCTGACGCCCAGCATCCGCACCTGGTGCGTGACGCCGGCCGGGATCCAGACGGCGCGCTGCGGCGGCACCACCCAGCCGCCATCCCCGCTCAGCACCAGCATGACCCCGGTGGCGCCGTACAGCAGCTGCGCGCGCCGGTGCGCGTGCGCGTCCAGCAGGTGTCCGGCCGGATAGTCGTTGCCGATGGCGACGAGCGCGCGATCCAGGGCGTCATGCAGGTCGATATGGGTATTACGCATGCGGGCGTCCTCCAGACTGCCCGCTGCGGGCAGCCACGGGCGCTGATTCGGGAGTTGGCTGAAACTCGAATATTACTGTCTTCATTTCGAAAGCCGGCCAGGGCGGGCGCCGCTATCGTGATCCCATCATCATTCTTCGCAGGAATCGCGGCATGTTGTATCTGGTCCTGGCCCTGTTCGGCGTCCTCAGCGGCGTCACCACCGTGCTGTTCGGCTTCGGCGGCGGCTTCGTCGCCGTGCCGGTGCTGTATGCCGCCCTGCGGGCCGGACACGCGGCCGACGATCCGGCCGCGCTGGCCGCCATGCACATCGCGGTGGCCACGTCCACCTGCGTCATGATCGTGAACGCCGCGGCCGCCACCCGGCGCCACCAGAAGGCCGGCAATATCCTGCGCGCCTATGTCTGGCCGCTGGCCGGCTACATCGCCGTGGGCGCGGCGCTGGGCGCGCTGGCGGCGATGCGGATCGACGGCGGGCTGGTGCGCCTGGCCTTCATCGCCTACCTGGCCATCACGCTGGCCGACTGCCTGCTGCGCCAGGGCTTCCTGGCGCATGACGGCGGCGGCCAGCCGCGCCCTCTGGGCGGCGCGGCAACGGCGGGCGGCGGCCTGGCAATCGGCGCGGTGGCGGCCTTCCTGGGCGTGGGCGGCAGCGTGATGACGGTGCCGCTGCTGCGCCGGCGCGGCCTGCCGATGGCCCAGGCCGCGGCCATGGCCAATCCGCTGACGCTGCCCGTGGCCGTGGCCGGCACGCTGGCCTATGTCGTCGCCGCCCGCGACCTGCCCGCCGGGCTGGCGCCGTGGATGGCCGGCTATGTGGACCTGCCCGCCTTCGCCCTGCTGTCGCTGGGATCGCTGGTGGGCATCCGGCTGGGCGCGCCGCTGATCCCGCGCATCCCCGACCGCCTGCACGCCCGCGCCTATCTGGTGTTGCTGGCGCTGGTGCTGCTGGGCATGCTGCTGGCCTAGGGCCTCCGGTCCGCCGCGCCCTTGCCTTTCGGGCGGCCGCGAGCCGCCATGACACGCTAGCCGGGGACGGCCGGCGACGCGGCGTAGACGTCCGGGCGATGCAGTTCCATGTAGCGCTCGGGATGCTCGGGCGCCGTGAAGCCCAGCGGCGCGTAGACGCCATGCGCGCTGGTGGTGACCAGCACGATGCGCCGCAGCGCCGCTACCACCGGATCGTCGAACACATGGCGCATCAGCGCGCGCGAATAGCCGCGTCCCCGGTAGTCCGGCAGCACGAACACGTCGCACAGATAGGCGAAGGTGGCCTCGTCCGTCACCAGCCGCGCGAAGGCGACCTGGCGTCCGTCCAGGTAGGCGCCGTAGCAGCGCGAGCCGGCCAGCGCGCGCTCCAGCGTATCCCGGGGAATGCCGCGCGCCCAGGGCGTCTGGTCACGCAGGAAGGCGTGGATCATATCGACGTCGAGTTCGGACTTGTCGGTGGAAATGCGCAGCGCGCTCATGGACGGCGTGGCCTCGGTTGGAATGGACGGCCCCAGATTATGGCGCGGCCGCATACGCAAGGAAACATGGCGGCCAGCAGCGCCTACCAAATCGCGCAAAACGTTTCCGGCGCCGCCCCAGGGCGCGCCCTGGGAGCCGCCGCGGCCTTGCGGTGGCTCGCCGACACAGGAAAACACATCGGGAAACTTGAGGCCGGCCGGCGCGCTTTGCCATCATGGACCCGTATCCATCGGGATGCCCCGACGGGGTTCCCCTTTGGCCTGCCACGCCTTTCGCATCACAAGGAGGTCCCCATGCAGCGATCCCCCAGCACGTTCCTGTACGCCGCCCTGCTGTCCGCCGCCCTGGCCGCGCCTGTCATGGCGCAGCAGCAACCTCCAGCCAGCCAGACGCCATCGCCGATGCAGGCGCCGGCCGTGCCGCAGCCGTCCGACCAGCAGTTGCAGCGCTTCGCCTCGGCCTCGCAGAAGGTCTCCGGCGTCGTGGACGAATATCGCCCCAAGGTCGAATCGGCCAAGACCGACGAGGCCAAGCAGAAACTGGTCAAGGAAGCCGACGAGAAGATGGTGCAGCTGGTGCGCGCCGACGGCCTGACCGTCGATGAATTCAACGGCATCAGCCGCGCCGTGCAGCAGGATCCGCAATTGCAGCAGCGCGTGTCCAAGCTCAATCCGTCCGGCAAGACGCGCTAGCGAGCTGTCCCGCCGATCCGCCCATGCCGGCGGATCGGCGTAGCGCGCTATCCTTGGGGCCAGGGTTTCCGTCCCGCCATCGCAAGGAGCGCATCGCCTTGAATCCCGATCTCACCCTGTACGACCTGGCCGGCGCCGACGCGTCGCTGCGGTTCAGCCCGCATTGCTGGAAGATCCACATGGCCCTGGCCCACAAGGGATTGTCGGCCGCCACGGTGCCGTGGCGCTTCACGGAAAAGGAAGAGATCGCGTTCTCCGGCCAGAAGCTGGTGCCGGTGCTGGTGCACGGCGGCCAGGCGGTCAGCGATTCCTGGCGGATCGCCTGCCACCTGGAAGACGCCTTCCCCGACCGCCCCTCGTTGTTCGGCGGCGAGGCCGGCCGCAGCCTGAGCCTGTTCGTCAACAGCTGGAGCGACGCCACGCTGGTGCCCATCCTGGCCCGGCTGCTGCTGCCGTCCATCCATGCCCTGATCCACGAGAAGGACCGCGATTACTTCCGCGCCACGCGCGAGAAGCGCTTCGGCCCGCTGGAGGAGCTGCCGGCCGGCTACGCGGCGCAGATCGAGGCGCTGCGCGCCGCCCTGCAGCCGCTGCGCCTGACGCTGACGCGCCAGCCCTACCTGGCCGGCGCCGCGCCGGCCTATGCCGACTACGCGGTGTTCGGGATGTTCATGTGGGCGCGCTGCACCAGCGCGCTGGAACTGCTGGCGCCGGACGACGCCGTCCACGCCTGGCGCGAACGGCTGCTGGACGCGCACGGCGGGCTGGCGCGCGCCGCGCAGGCGGCCTCCGCTCAGGCGGCCTGAACGCAAGCCGCCTGATCCCGCCCTGCCCGCCTCAGGTCTTGAGCCGGTAGCCGGTCTTGAAGATCCAGCGCACGCAGACCAGGCACAGCGCCAGGAAGGCCAGCGTCATGCCGAAGCTGACGCCCACGCTGACATCGGCCACCCCGTAGAACGCCCAGCGGAATCCGCTGACCAGGTAGACCACGGGGTTCAGCAGCGTGACGGTCTGCCAGAACGGCGGCAGCATCTTGATGGAATAGAAGGTGCCGCCCAGGAAGGTGAGCGGCGTGATGATCATCAGCGGGATGATCTGCAGCTTCTCGAAGCCGTCCGCCCAGATGCCGATGATGAAGCCGAACAGGCTGAACGTGACCGCCGTCAGCACCAGGAAGCCCAGCATCCAGAACGGATGCGCCACGCCGAAGGACACGAACAGCCTGGCCGTGGCCAGCATGATCAGGCCCAGCAGGATGGACTTGCTGGCCGCCGCCCCCACGTAGCCGGCCACGATCTCCACGTAGGAGATCGGCGCCGAGTGGATTTCATAGATGGTGCCGGTGAAGCGCGGCATGTAGATGCCGAACGAGGCGTTGGCGATGCTCTGCGTCAGCAGCGCCAGCATGATCATGCCAGGCACGATGAAGGCGCCGTAGCTGACGCCGTCGATCTCGACCATGTGCGAGCCGATGGCCGAGCCGAACACGACGAAGTACAGCGCGGTGGAGATGACCGGCGAGGCCACGCTCTGCATCAGCGTGCGCCAGGCGCGCGCCATTTCGAACTTGTAGATGGCGAGGATGGCGTGGAAGTTCATGATTGCGCGTGCACCAGGCTGACGAAGATCTCCTCGAGCGAACTTTCGGAGGTGTTGAGATCGGTGAACTCGACGCCGCGCTCGGCCAGGGCGCGCAGCAGCAGCGAGATGTCGCCGCCGTCCTGCTTGCCGTAGGTGTGGACCAGCTTGCGGCCGTCCTCGGCCAACTCCAGCTCATAGGCTTCCAGGCCGGGCGGCACGGCCGCCAGCGGCGTCTTCAGCGTCAGCGCCAGCCGGCGCTTGCCCAGCTTTTCCATCAGCGCGTGCTTTTCCTCGACCAGGATGATCTCGCCCTTGCGGATCACGCCGACGCGGTCGGCCATTTCCTGGGCTTCCTCGATGTAGTGCGTGGTCAGGATGATGGTCACGCCGTTCTCGCGCAGCCGCCGCACCATGTCCCACATGCCGCGCCGCAGCTCCACGTCCACGCCGGCGGTGGGCTCGTCCAGGAACAGGATCTGCGGCTCGTGCGACAGCGCCTTGGCGATCATGACGCGCCGCTTCATGCCGCCGGACAGCGCCATGATGCGGTTGTCCTTCTTGTCCCACAGCGACAGGTCGCGCAGGATCTTCTCGATAAGGGCGGGATTGGCCGGCTTGCCGAACAGCCCTCGGCTGAACGACACCGTGTTCCAGACGCTCTCGAAGGCGTCGGTGGAGATTTCCTGCGGCACCAGCCCGATCTTGGCGCGGGCCGCGCGGTATTCGGCGACGATGTCGTGGCCGTCGGCCAGCACCCGGCCCTCGGTGGCGTTGACGATGCCGCAGATGATGCTGATCAGCGTGGTCTTGCCCGCGCCGTTGGGCCCGAGCAGGGCGAAGATCTCTCCGCGCCGGATTTCCAGGTCCACGCCCTTGAGCGCCTGGAACCCGGATGCATATCGCTTGGACAAGCCCTGGACTGAAATGACCGGCTGCACGGACGCCCCGTTGGAAGGTTTCGAACAGCGGGGATTTTACCTGCCGGCGGACAGAGGCTTGTGCACGGCGACGGAACGCAGTGTTCGCGCTTGGCGGCCAATGACGCGATCCGCCCGACGCCGCCCGGCCGCAAGGCCGGACGGCGGGTCGATCACAGGTCTTCGTCCTCGCGCGGCCTGGGCATCAGGTAGGCCGTGAGCGCGCTGGACAGCCCGGCCATCACCCACAGCACGAAGAAGGACACGGTGTAGAAGCCGGTGCGCCCGGTGGGCACGTGTCCGAATATGGCCACGTCCAGCGGGTCGATCAGCGCGAAGACCAGCGCGCTGCACGCCGCCGCCGCCAGGAACGACGGCCACAGGATCCACATCAATGATCTCAAGCCCATGCGGCCCCTCCTTTGTCTTACGGTTTGGACTGGACGGCCGCCTGGCGCGCGGCCCCCGCTCCCTGCTGCTCGATGACCAGCCCGCGCTTGACCAGCCCTTCCTCCTGGATGGGCTGGTTGCTGAACTGGGTGAAGGCGAAATAGATGGTGATGAAGCAGCCCACCATCGCCAGGAACGGGCCGGCCATCAGGAACCAGGGCCAGAATTCGCGGTACCAGGGCTTGGCGATCGTGGCGGTAGTCATAACGTGATCCTTTGATCCTTGCGCGGGTCCATGCCGCGCTCAGTTGGGAATGTAGAAGCTGGCGGGTTCGTCGGTCTCGATGCCACGATTCTCGCCGTCCTGGGCGCGGGCGTGCAAGGTGATCGGATGCGCGCCGGGCGCGGCGCCCACGGGCACGCGGATCACCATCGGCACCAGCTTGTTGGCGGCGGCCTCGACTTCGACCACGTCCGACGCTTCCTGGCCGGCCAGCACGGCCAGTCCGGGCAGGCCCTCGGCCGACAAACGCAGGCGCAGCGGCGAATCCGAGGTGTTGATGATCTGCAGGCGGTAGACGTTCTCGATCAGGCCGCCGGCCACTTCGCGGCCCAGTACGCCGCGATCGCGGATCACGTCCACGCGCAGCGGGTTGCGCACGACCAGCGAGGTGATGAAGGCGATGACCAGGATCAGGATCAGCGTGCCGTAGACCAGCACGCGCGGACGCAGCAGGTGCGAACGGGCGCTCTTGGTCGACAGGCCGTCCAGCATGGCGCGCTCGGACGTGTAGCGGATCAGGCCCGGCTCGTACTGCATCTTGTCCATCACCTGCTCGCAGGCGTCGATACAGGCGCCGCAGCCGATGCACATGTATTGCAGCCCTTCGCGGATGTCGATGCCGGTCGGACAGACCTGCACGCACAGGCTGCAATCGACGCAGTCGCCCAGGCCGGCGGCCTTGTGGTCGACCTTGCGCGAGCGGCCGCCTCGCGGATCGCCGCGACGCTTGTCGTAGGTCACCACGAAGGTGTCCGGGTCCACCATCACGCTCTGGAAGCGGGCGTAGGGGCACATGTACTTGCACACCGACTCGCGCATGAAACCGGCGTTGCCCCAGGTGGCGAATCCGTAGAACAGCATCCAGAACCACTGCCAGGGGCCCAGCTGCAAGCTGAACAATTCATGGCCCAGTTCGCGGATGGGCGCGAAATAGCCGATGAAGGTCGAGCCGGTCCACCAGGCCAGCGCGATCCACAGGAAATGCTTCGTGATCTTCAGCCGCGCCTTGTGCCAGGACCAGGGCGATTCGTCCAGGCGGATGCGGGCCACGCGGTCGCCTTCGACCTTGCGCTCGATCCACATGAAGATCTCGGTGTAGACGGTCTGCGGACAGGCGTAGCCGCAGAACAGCCGGCCGGCCACGGCGGTGAACAGGAACAGCGCCAGCGCCGAGATCACCAGCAGCACCGCCAGGTAGACCACGTCCTGCGGCCACAGCACCAGGCCGAACAGGTAGAACTTGCGCGCGCCCAGGTCGAACAGCACGGCCTGTCGGCCGTTCCATTGCAGCCAGGGCAGGCCGTAGAAGATGAGCTGGGTCAGAAAGACGAAGGCGATGCGCCAGCGCGCGAACAGGCCGCTGACGGATCGCGGATAGATCTTGCTGCGCACGCCGGCCAGGGTCTGTTCCAGCGTTTCCTGGCCGGGACGCGGCGGCCGCACATGCGGCCGCCAGGGCGGCGGGTCGCCGCCGGGCGGCGTGCTGACGCTTGCGGTTGACCCATCGTTTTTCATCGCCGGGCCGCCCCAAGATGAAGCGCGCCCCCCTCGGGGGGGCAGCAAGCGCACAACGTGCGCGCGGCGTGGGGGGTCATCTTCATTTGCTGCTCCGTACTCATCAAGTCCACGTCGCCTGAGAGAAACGCCGTTTCCCCCAGGCTCTATGCCACATACAGGTCCGCGATCAGCGGGCCGCCGTCTTTTCGGTCGCCTGCGGCTTGGCGTCCGGCTTGTTGGACAGGCCCCATACCCAGGCCGTCAGGATCTTGATCTGGTCGGGCGTCAGCACGTCCTCATGCGCGGGCATGCGGTTCTGGCGTCCTTCCAGGATGGTCTGCACGATGGTCGCTTCCGAACTGCCGTAGAGCCAGACTTCGTCCGTCAGGTTGGGCGCGCCCAGCGACTGGTTGCCCTTGCCGTCGACACCGTGACAGGCCACGCAGTAGTTGGCGAACTCGCGCTTGCCGCGGAACACGCGCACCGGATCGGCGGTCAGGCCCGACAGCGAGCGCACGTACTGCGCGATATCGCCGGCGGTCTTGGGATCGATCACGCCCTTCCACGGCGGCATCACGCCGACGCGGCCCTGGGTGATGGTCTGCATGATGGCTTCGGGAGAGCCGCCGTGCAGCCAGTCGCCATCGGCCAGGTTGGGGAAGCTGGGGCCGCCCTTGGCGTCCGAGCCGTGGCACTGCGCGCAGGTGTTCAGGAACAGGCGCTGGCCGATTTCACGCGCGCCGGGGTCGGCGGCGATCTGCGGCACGGTCATGGTCTCGAAACGCGCATAGATGGGGCGCACCGCCTCGGCCAGCTTGGCCTGGTTGCGCGCCACTTCCTCGGCGCTGCTGTAGCCCAGCGAGCCCTTGTACTCGCCCAGGCCCGGCATGAAGAACAGGTAGCCCAGCGCGAACACGCAAGCCAGCAGGTACATCCAGGTCCACCAGCTGGGGACCGGGTTGTTCAGCTCGGTCAGGTCGCCGTCCCAGACATGGCCGGTGTCCTCGACCTGGCCGTTGGCCGGCTTGGTGCTGAGCCAGCGGCGCTGCGTGTACAGCAGCCACACGCACCAGACCACGCCGCCCACGGCGACGACAGAGATGAAATACCCCCAGAAGCCATTGACGAAATCGCTCATGACCGATTCGCTCCATCTTGTTGTGCCGGCCCGAATTCATCGGGCAGCGCGAACGGCAGCATCGCCGATTCGCTGTTGGCGCCCTGGCGGCCGCGCGAGCAGGCCCACCAGACGATGCCGAAAAAGGTTGCCATCGAGATGGCGGTGACGATTGCGCTGATGTAGGCCATGATCAACCTCCCGACGCCGGCTGGGCGGCCGGCTGCCTGGCGGCGTCAACGGCCTTCTTGGCGGCTTCCTCGGCGGCGGCGGCCTTCTTGGCCTGCTGCGCCTTGCGTACGCCCACGCCCAGCCCTTGCAGGTAGGCCACCAGCGCGTCCTCTTCCGTCTTGCCCTCGATGGCCTTGGGCGCGCCGGCGATGTCCTCGTCGCTGTAAGGCACGCCGAGCAGGCGCAGGGCGCGCATGCGGTCCTGCACGTTCTGGCCGGTGATCGAGGTCTTCTCCAGCCACGGATAGGCCGGCATGTTGGACTCCGGCACCACCATGCGCGGGTTGCGCAGGTGGATGCGGTGCCACTCGTCGGAATAGCGCTCGCCCAGGCGCGCCAGGTCGGGACCCGTGCGCTTGGAACCCCACAGGAACGGATGGTCGAACACCGATTCCGAGGCCAGCGAGTACGAACCGTAGCGCTGCACTTCGGCCGCCAGCAGGCGCACCTGCTGGGAATGGCAGCCGACGCAGCCTTCGCGGATGTAGACGTCGCGGCCCATCAGGCGCAGAGGGCTGTAGGGCTCGACGCCCTCGGCCGCCTGCGTGGTGCTGTGCTGGAAGAACAGCGGGATGATCTGCACCAGGCCGGCGAAGGACACCACCAGGATGCTGGCGATGATCATCCAGCCGATGTTCTTCTCGAGCGTCTGGTGGGAAAAGAAGCCGTGTTGCTTGTTGGCCATGATGTCCTCGTCAAACGGTAGCCGGAGCGGCGGCGGTGACCGGCGTGCGCGCGGCTTGCGGATCGTCCTGGGGAATGGCGGGGTTGACCGCGGTCGCGCCGCGCACCGTCATCCAGACGTTCCACGCCATCACGAACACGCCCGACAGGAACAGCGTGCCGCCCAGCAGACGGATCAGGTAGTACGGAACGCGCGTCTTCAGTTCCTCGACGAAGCTGTAGACCAGGGTGCCGTCGGGAGCGGTGTCGCGCCACATCAGGCCCTGCTGCACGCCGGCGATCCACATGGCGGCGATGTACAGCACCACGCCGATGGTCGCGATCCAGAAGTGCAGTTCGATGGCCTTGACGCTGTGCATCTTCTCGCGGCCATAGAGGCGCGGGATCAGGTAGTACAGCGAGCCGAACGAGATCATGGCGACCCAGCCCAGCGCGCCGGAGTGCACGTGGCCGATGGTCCAGTCCGTGTAGTGGGACAGCGCGTTGACCGTGCGGATCGACATCATCGAGCCTTCGAAGGTCGACATGCCGTAGAACGACAGCGCCGTGACCATGAACTTCAGGATCGGGTCGGTGCGCAGCTTGTACCAGGCGCCCTGCAGCGTCATGATGCCGTTGATCATGCCGCCCCACGAAGGCGCCAGCAGGATCAGCGAGAAGGTCATGCCCAGCGACTGGGTCCAGTCCGGCAGCGAGGTGTACAGCAGATGGTGCGGGCCCGCCCACATGTACGTGAAGGCCAGCGCCCAGAAGTGGACGATGGACAGGCGGTACGAGTAGATCGGACGGCCGGCCTGCTTGGGCACGAAGTAGTACATCATGCCCAGGAAGCTGGTGGTCAGGAAGAAGCCCACGGCGTTATGGCCGTACCACCACTGCACCATGGCGTCCTGCACCCCGGCGTAGGCCGAGTACGACTTCCACAACGACACCGGCACTTCGATGTTGTTGAAGATGTGCAGCAGGGCGATGGTCAGGATGTACGAGCCGAAGAACCAGTTGGCCACGTAGATGTGCTTGGAGCGGCGCTTGATGATGGTGCCGAAGAACACGATGGCGTAGGCCACCCAGACCAGCGTGATCAGGATGTCGATGGGCCATTCGAGTTCCGCGTATTCCTTGCTGCTGGTGTAGCCCAGCGGCAGGGTGATCGCGGCGGCGACGATGACGATCTGCCAGCCCCAGAAGGTGAACGCGGCCAGCGGGCCGCAAAACAGGCGGGTCTGACAGGTGCGCTGGACCACGTAGTACGACGTGGTGAACAGCGCGCTGCCGCCGAACGCGAAAATCACCGCGTTGGTGTGCAGCGGACGCAGCCGGCCATAGGTCAGCCAGGCGGTGTCGAAGTTCAACTGAGGCCAAATCAGCTGCGCGGCGAGCAGTACGCCCACAGCCATGCCGACGATTGCCCACACTACCGTCATGAGCGCGAATTGCCTCACGATCTTGTAGTTGAAGGTGTCGGCCTTGCTTGCGATTGCGGCGCAATCGTTCATCACCCTTCCCCTAAAAGAAACAAACAGTTCCAGGCTTCAATGATGGGGGGGCCGGGGTAAACCCGCGTTGATGTGGATCAAGTCCCTACTCGAGAAATGGGGAACGCGGCGCGCGGGCAACGGGTCAGAAGCAGCGGTTTTCGACCGTATCAGCCATATCAGCCGGATCAGTGGCGAAGCACT
The DNA here is from genome assembly GCF_059760905.1 of Achromobacter sp. 1011811831. Lineage (NCBI taxonomy): Bacteria > Pseudomonadati > Pseudomonadota > Betaproteobacteria > Burkholderiales > Alcaligenaceae > Achromobacter > Achromobacter sp. 1011811831. Next base: position 45,116 of record NZ_JCBANG010000017.1, on the reverse strand, counting down.
GTCCGGCCTTTCGGTGATTTTCCGGCGCGGAATCCCCGGCGCCCCAGGCCTCGCGCGGCGGCCTAGCCCCGGCTGGCCGGCCCGCTGTCGTCATCGCGCAGGATCGCCGTGCCGGCGCTGTCGGTGTCGTCGTACTGGCCGTTGAATACGGCCCACCACAGCGACACGCCGATCGCCAGCACGAACAGCAGCGACAGGGGCAGCAGCAGGTAGAGGATGGTCATGCGGATTCCGGCGCGCCGGCGGCCAGCGCGCCGGACCAGTCACGGCGCGACAGCCGCCAGGAGTTCCAGGCCACCGCCAGCGAGGACAGCAGCATGGTGATGGCCGCCAGCCAGGGCGTGACCCAGCCGACCAGCGCCAGCGGCGTCATCAGCAGGTGCCATACAAGCGAGCCATACAAGTTCTGGCGCGCCTTGCGGCCCGCCTCGTCCAGCAGCGCCTGCAAGGCCGCGTCGGGCATGGACGGATGCGCCGCCAGCGCGGCGTGCGCCGAGGCCATGGCCGTCGGCACGGCCATCGACATCGCACAGGGACAGCTCATGACCAGCAGCGCCACCATCACCGGGATGCTGTGGGCCGGATCGACATAGGCCCAGGCCGCGGCGGCGGCCAGCGCCAGGATCACCTGGATCATCACGAAGCGCGAGGCCAGCCGGTCGGCGCTGGCGCCCAGGCTCAGGCGGCGCGCCTCGACGCGGGAATGGCGCAGGCCGCCGGCCGAGCCGCCAAAGGACTGGCGCGCGCACAGTTCCAGGTAGCGGGCGGTCAGCAGGAAGGCCACGAACATGGTCACCGAATCGAAATACACCTCGCCGTATCCGGTGTAGGTCGCGTGCACCGAGGGAATGAAGGCGGCCACGATGCCCAGGGCCACCGGCACGTCCATGCCGGCGCGGCCATGGCGCAGGTTGTCGCCGGCGTGACGCCAGATCGGCCAGGCCGAGTACAGCACCACGGGCACGGTCAGCGCGAAGCTGGCCCAGTTCATCAGCACGATGGCCCAGTCCAGCGTCTCCAGGGCATCCGTGGGGATGCCGTCGTGGCGCAGGTAGCCGGGCCAGGCGAACATCATCACCTGCATCATGGCCAGCCAGGCCAGCGACAGGCGCACCAGCGCGTGCCGGCGCTGCTGGCGGTCGGCGTCGGACAGGCCGACGGGGACGGCGAAGATCGATTTGGCTCGCATGCGCCGATCTTAGCCAGCCGCCGGCGTCGGCGTCTTGACATGGATCAAGCCGCCGGACCGGATTTGCCGCCGGCCGGGTCAGGACTGGCGACCGGCGCGCCGGCGATTCGGCCGCCGGGTCAGGGCCGCTGGCGGCGCAGCACGTCCGACACGGCGCCCGTCAGGACGGCCAGCTCGTCCGCCGCGATGGTCAGCGCCGGGGTCAGATAAACCACGTTGCCGAACGGCCGCACCCAGACGCCGGCCTCGACCAGCCGCCGCTTGAGCGCTTCGCGGTCGGCGATGCCGTCCAGTTCCACCGCGCCGATCGCGCCCAGCACGCGCACGTCGCGCACCCAGGGCAGCTCGCGGCACGGCGCCAGCCCTTGCTCCAGCGCGGCGCTGATCGTCCGCGCCTGATCCAGCCTCGGCTCGCGCTCGAACAGGTCCAGCGAGGCATTGGCGGCGGCGCAGGCCAGCGCGTTACCCATGAAGGTGGGACCATGCATCAGCGCGTGCGACGGCTCGTCGGACCAGAAGGCGTCGAACACCCGGCTGCTGGCGACCGTGGCGGCCAGCGGCAGCGTGCCGCCGGTCAGCGCCTTGGACAGCGTGATGATGTCGGGGCGCGCGCCGGCCTGTTCAAAGGCGAACATCGTGCCGGTGCGGCCGAAGCCGGTGAAGATCTCGTCGTAAATCAGCAGCAGGCCGTGGCGGTCGGCCAGCCGGCGCAGGCGGCGCAGCACCTCGGGATCGTGCATCAGCATGCCGCCGGCGCCCTGCACCAGCGGCTCGACCAGGATCCCCGCCAGCTGCGGGCCACGGCGCGCCAGGAAGGCATCCAGCTCGGCCTCGCCGGCCTCGTCGCGTGGCAGGGCGACGATGTCGTGCTCGGCCAGCATGCCCCGGAACAGGCTGTGCATGCCCTCCTCCGGATCGCAGACCGCCATGGTGCCGAAGGTGTCGCCGTGGTAGCCGCCCTTGAACGCCAGGAAGCGGCCGCGGCCGCGCTCGCCCTGGTTGAGCCAGTATTGCAGCGCCATCTTCATGGCCACTTCCACCGCCACCGAGCCGGAATCCGTATAGAAGACCCGGTCCAGGCCCGGCCCCAGCAGCGCCGCCAGCCGCCGCGCCAGCGTCAGCGCCGGCTCGTGGGTCAGGCCGCCGAACATCACGTGCGGCATGGCGTCGAGCTGGGCGCGCACGGCCTGGGCGATGTGGGGATGGTTGTAACCGTGGCAGGCGGTCCACCAGGACGCCACCCCGTCGATCAGGCTGCGCCCGTCAGCCAGTTCCAGCCGGCTGCCATGGCTGCGCACCACGGGCAGCGGCGGCGTGGCGGTCTTCATCTGGGCATAGGGCAGCCAGATGTGGGGCTGGCCCTGGGCCACCCAGTCGGGCGTGTGCATATATAGAGCTCCTGCAAAACCGGAGGCCCGGGCCAGGAAACTCCCGGTGGGCCGTCTGCCCGGGGCGCCGGGCGGACGGCGGCGCCTCCACTACAATGGCCCGCATTCTACGGCCTGGCCGCCCCGCCGCGCCCGGCCGCCCCCCCGGATTTGCCGATGTCGAAGCTGGATTCCCTTTTTTCCTCTGAGCTCGCGCTCGCCGAGACGCGCCGCGTGCGCCGCCGCCTGCGCACCGCCGCCGCCGCCCCCGCCGGCCGCATCGTCCTGAACGGCGCGCCCATGCTGAACTTCTCCAGCAACGACTACCTGGGACTGGCGCGCCACCCGCTGCTGGTCGAGCGGGCGCGCGAATGGACCGCGCTGCGCGGCGCCGGCGCCCAGGCCTCGCGGCTGGTCTGCGGCAACCTGGACCTGCACGAACAGGTCGAGGCCAAGCTGGCCCGGCTCAAGGGCGCCGAGGCCGCCCTGCTGCTGGCCTCGGGCTGGCAGGCCAACGCCGCCGTGCTGCCCGCGTTGCTGCGCGCCGCCGCCGGCCAGGGCGAGGTCCAGCTCTATGCCGACAAGCTCAACCACGCCAGCCTGCACCACGGCTGCCAGGCCGCCAGCGTGAAGCAGATCCGCTACCGCCACAACGACCTGGACCACCTGGAAAGCCTGCTGTCGGCCCGCGCCGAGCCCGGCCCCGGCGGCAAGCCGCCGGTGCGCTTCATCGTCACCGAAAGCGTGTTCAGCATGGACGGCGACCGGACCGACGTGGCCCGGCTGGGCGAGATCGCCGAACGCCACCAAGCCTTCCTCTACCTGGACGAGGCGCACGCCACCGGCGTGCTGGGCGCCCAGGGCGCCGGCCTGTCCAGCCTGGCGCCGGGCCGGGTGGACCTGATCATGGGCACCTTCAGCAAGGCGCTGGGCGGCTTCGGCGCCTATGTGGCCGGCTCGCGGGCGCTGTGCGACTACCTGGTCAACGCCTGCTCGGGCTTCATCTACACCACCGCGCTGCCGCCGGCCGTTCTGGGCGCGATGGACGCGGCGCTGGACCTGCTGCCGCATCTGGACGCCGAACGCTCGCGGCTGGCCGACAGCGCGCAAACGCTGCGCGCCGCGCTGGCCGGACTGGGCGTGGACACGGGCGGTTCCTCGACCCAGATCGTGCCCGCCATCGTCGGCGACGAAGCCCGCGCGCTGGCGCTGGCCGCCGGGCTGGAACGGCGCGGCCTGCTGGCCGTGGCCATCCGCCCGCCCACGGTGCCCGCCGGCACCAGCCGGCTGCGGATCGCGCTCAGCGCCGCCCATGGCGAGGACGATCTCGCCCGCCTGATCGACGGCCTGACGGCCGAGCTGGCCTGACCATGCCGCAAGCCACGCTCTGGTTCGCGCACGGCTGGGCCTATGACGCGTCATTCTGGGCGCCGCTGCGCGCGGCCTTGTCCGACTGGCCCCAGGTGGCCGACGACGCCGGCTATTTCGGCGCCCCCCGCCTGCCGGAAGTCTCCGGCCCGGTGATCGCCATCGGCCATTCGCTGGGCGCGCTACGCCTGTTGCGCCAGCCACCGCCCGGCTGCGCCGGCCTGGTCTGCATCAACGGCTTCGCGCGCTTCGGCGCCGGCCCGGACTTTCCCGAAGGCGTGGCGCCGCGCCTGCTCGACCGCATGCTGCGCCAGCTGGCCGCCCACCCCCAGGCGGTGCTGCGCGATTTCCGCGCGCGCTGCGGCGACGACACGCCATCCGGCGCGCCCGACATGGCCGCGCTGGAACTCGGCCTGCTGGCGCTACGCGACGAGGACCGGCGCGCCGAGCTGGCGGCGCTGCCCATGCCGACGCTGGCGCTGGCCGGCGCCGAGGATCCGGTCGTGCCGCCGGCCATGACCCGCGCGGCGCTGCCCGGCGTCACCTTGCGCTGGCACGAGCAGGGCGGACATCTGCTGCCGCAGTCCGACCCACAATGGTGCGCCGAACGCATCCGCGAGTTCCTGCAGACATGACGCCCGCCTTGGCAATACTGCGCGCGGCCCCGCTTTCGACAGCCTATCGACGCCGGGCGGCCACGCATGACTGACGCGAACCGCTACGCACGCAACGCCGCCATCGGCGCGCGCTTCGGCCGCGCCGCCGGCCGCTACGAGGCGCATGCCCCGGCCCAGCGCGCCGCCGCGCGGCGCCTGGCCGAAGATATCGCCCGGCTGGACCTGCCGCCGCGCCCGCGCATCCTGGAGATCGGCTGCGGCACCGGACTGCTGACGCGCGAGCTGGCGCGCCGCCTGGGACCGGCCGACTGGACGCTCACCGACATATCCCCGGCCATGCTGGAGATCGCGCGGCTCGCTCCAGCGCCACAAGGCAGCGTGCGCTACGCGGCGCTGGACGGGGAACATCCCGACGCGCTGCCCGGCGGCTACGACCTCATCTGCTCCAGCCTGGCGGTGCAGTGGTTCGGCGACCTGAACGCCGGGCTGGGCCGGCTGGCCGCGCTGCTGGCGCCGGGCGGCCATCTGGCCATCGCCACGCTGGCCGAGGACACCTTCGCCGAATGGCGCGCCGCCCACGGCAGCGCCGGCCTGGATGCCGGCACCCCGGCCTATCCGCCGTCCGGCGCCATCCGTCCGGCCATGGGCAATCTGATCGGTGCCGTGCGCGCCGAACGGCTGGTACAACAGCATCGTGACGGCCTGCATTTCCTGCAGGACCTGAAAGGCATCGGCGCCACCGCCGCCACGCCCGGCCACAAGCCGCTGGGCGCGGCGGCGCTGCGCCGCGTGCTGGCGAAATTCGACGAACAAGGAGCCAGCGTGACCTATCACCTGGCCTATGGCATGTGGAAAAAAACCGACTCCTGCCCCGCCGGCGTCTTCGTGACCGGCACTGACACCGGCATCGGCAAGACCCTGGTCTCCGCCATCCTGGCGCGCGCCTGGAACGCCGATTACTGGAAACCGGTGCAGACCGGCGTGGCCGAAGAACCCGGCGACACCGACACGGTGGCCGGGCTGGCGCAGCTGCCGCCCGAGCGCCTGCACCTGCCGGCCTACGTGCTGCAGGCGCCGCTGTCGCCCTGGGCGGCCGCGCCGCTGGAAGACGCCGAGCTGGACGCCACCACCATCGTGCCGCCGGACACCGACGCGCCGCTGATCGTGGAAGGCGCCGGCGGCCTGTACGTGCCGATCGACGACCGGCACATGATGATCGACCTGATCGCGCGGCTGGGCATGCCCGTGGTGCTGGCCGCGCGCAGCGGCCTGGGCACCATCAACCACACGCTGCTCAGCCTGGAGGCGCTGCGCCGCCGTGGCATCCCGGTGCTGGGCGTGGTCATGAGCGGCCCGCTGTCGCCCGGCAACAAGGAAGCCATCGAACGCTTCGGCGACGTCCGCGTGCTGGCCGAGATCCCGCCGCTGGCGCGGGTGGACGCGGCGGCCGTGGCCGAGCTGGCGCGCGGCATCGCGCCGCTGGCCGATTGCCTGGCGACGCTGGCAGGCGATCTGGAGGGCGGCTCCGGCGGCTGAACCCGCCGCCGCGCCAAGGCGGGCCGGGGGCCCAAACCGCCCGGCCGCTTCAACCGCCGAAGCGCGGCTCGGGCAAGCCGCGCACGCCCAGCCCGTGCAGCGCGAACAGGCTGCCGCGCGCCACGCCGTCCTGCGGAAAGCGCGGCAGCGGCGGCTTGGCCATGGACGTGACGTACAGCACGTCCAGCTCCGGGCCGCCGAACATCACGCTGGTGACTTTCTTGACCGGCATCTCGATAACGCGGTCCACGCTGCCGTCGGGCGCGTAGCGCACCAGCTTGCCGTCGTAGACCTGGGCGTTCCACAGATAGCCCTCGGCGTCCACCGTGGAGCCATCGGCCGCGCCGCCGCCGCTCATGTCCACGCGCGTGAAGGTGCGGCGGTTCGAGATCGCGCCGCTGGCCGGATCGCAGTCATAGGCCCAGATCTCGCCCGACCAGGTGTCGGCGAAATAGAAGGTCCTGCCGTCCGGGCTCCAGCAGGGTCCGTTCGACACCACGATGCCGGTGTCCAGCCGGTGCAGCGACAGGTCCGGATCCAGCCGGTAGAGCGCGCCGTTGGGTCCGGCCTCCTGCGTGTCCATGCTGCCGGCGTAGAAGCGCCCCTGCCGGTCGACCTTGCCGTCGTTCAGCCGGTTGGCGGGCTTGTCGGGCTCGGGATCGACGATCAGCTCGACCTCGCCGCTGCGGAAATCCAGGAAGTGAAAGCCGCGCGCCAGCGACACCACCGCCCCGCCCTGCTTGCGCAGCGCCATCGAGCCGATCTTCTGCGGCACGTCCCAGGCGCGCAGCTCGCGGCCGTCGGCCGTGCAGCGGAATACCCGGCCGTCGAAACTGTCGATCCAATACAGCCGCTGTTCGTCCACGTCCCACAAGGGCCCCTCGCCCAGCGTGGTCTTGACGTCGGCCAGAATCTCGATGCGCATGCCTGTCTCCTTTGATTCAGAACGCCACCTGATCGCCGCCCTTGAGCTGCAGGATGCGGCGGGCGTCCTCGGGCGTGGCGATCTGCAGGCCCAGGCCCTCGATGATCTGCCGCACCGAGCGCACCTGTTCGGCGTTCGACTGCGCCAGCCTGCCCTTGCCGGCCCACAGGCTGTCCTCCAGCCCCACCCGCACATTGCCGCCCATGGCGGCGGACTGCGCGGCGATGCGGAACTGGCTGGCGCCGGCGCCCAGCACCGACCAGCGGTAGTCCTTGCCGAACAGGCGGTCGGCGGTGCGGCGCATGTGGATCACGTCCTCGGGGTGCGTGCCGATGCCGCCCAGCAGGCCGAACACCGACTGCACGAAGAACGGCGCCTTGACCAGGCCACGGTCGGCGAAGTGGGCCAGGTTGTACAGGTGGGCGATGTCGTAGCACTCGAATTCAAAGCGCGTGCCGTTGTCGTAGCAGGTGGACAGGATGTATTCGATGTCCTTGAAGCTGTTGCGAAAGACCAGGTCGCGCGTGGCCTCCAGGTGCTCGCGCTCCCACTCGAACTGGAACTCGGTGTACTTGTTCAGCAGGTGGTACAGGCCGAAGTTGATCGAGCCCATGTTCAGCGAGGCGACCTCGGGCTTGAATTGCGCGGCGGGCCGGACGCGTTCCTCGACCCGCATGTAGGGGCTGCCGCCGGAGGTGATGTTGATGACCGCGTTGGTGCCCTGCTTGACTTGCGGCAGGAAGCGCGCGAAGGCCTCCGGCGTCTGGTCCGGCTTGCCGTTCTCGGGGTTGCGCGCGTGCAGGTGCAGGATGGCGGCGCCCGCCTCGGCGGCGGCAATGGCCTCGCGCGCGATGTGCTCCGGCTGGATCGGCAGGTGCGGCGACATCGACGGCGTGTGGATCGCGCCGGTGATGGCGCAGGTGATGATGACTTTTTCCTGGGACATGCTTCTGCTCCAAGCTTGGAAGATGCGCGGGCCGGCGGCCGGCGCGATAGGGAATCAAGGATCGGAAAGGGAAATGGGGTTCAGGGCAGCTCCCGCCGCTGGCGCAGCCGCTCCTTGTGCGCGGCCAGCTCCATCAGTCGCAGGTCGCGCCAGATCTGGCGCTGGGCCAGCCCATCGGCGAGCAGGTGCTCGCGGCGCTGCGCCTCGACGCGGTCCAGCGTGTCGCCGCTCCAGGGCACCCGCCGTGTCATGGACTCGAACATCTCGGCGTACATGCCTTCATAGCGTTCGGCGTAATCGCGCACGCCGGCCGGGGCGTTCAGGTCGATGGTCTCGAACGGGCCCATGAAGGCCCAGCGCAGCGCCAGGCCGTCGCGGATGCAGGTGTCCACGTCCTCGACGCCGGCATAGCCGTCGGCCACCAGCCGGAACGCCTCGTGCAGCAGCGCGCCCTGCAGCCGGTTGACGACGAAGCCGTCGATCTCGCGCTGCATCACGATGGGCTGCTGGCCGGCCTCGGCCAACAGGCTGCGCGCGCGCTCGACGCAGGCCGCGTCGGTCCAGGGCGCCGGCACGATTTCCACGGCCGGCACCAGGTACGGCGGATTGATCGGATGCGCCACCAGGCAACGCGCGCGGCCAGGCAGGTCGGCCGTGAAATGCGAGGGCAGCAGCGCCGAGGTCGAGCTGGCCAGGATCGCGCCGGCCGGCGCCAGGCGATCCAGTTCGGCATAGACGCGACGCTTGCTGTCCAGCCGTTCGGGCGTGCTTTCCTGCACGTAGTCGGCGTCCCGCAGCGCGTCCTCCATGCGCTCGGCGGGCTCCAGCGCCGCCAGCAGCTGGTCCACCGTGCGCCCGCGCAGCAGGCCCGCCTGCGCCAGCCCCGGCGCCACCTCGCGCGCGAAGGCCAGCGCCTGCTCGACCTGCCCGGGCTGGCTGTCCCACAGCCGGACCCGGTGCCCGCCGCGCGCGTACACCAGGGCCCATGCCCGGCCGATCAGGCCCGCGCCGATGATTGCCACATTCGCCATGCTGCTCTCTCTCCCGCGGCTCGCGCCGCCTGATGGCGGGCCGCTCACGGCGGCCCGCTACGAATCCGCTATGCGCGCCGCTCGCGCAGCGCGATCACCGCGCCCAGCACCACCAGCCCGTACAGGATGGCGCGCGTCGCGTAAGGCAGGTTGCTGCCAGCCAGCAGCGTCTGCAACGCCGTCAGCAGCAGCACGCCGGCCAGCATGCCCAGATAATGTCCGCGTCCGCCCGTGATCAGGCCGCCGCCCACCACCACCGCCGCGATCGACGGCAGCAGGTAGTCGTCGCCCATGCCCAGGCTGGCCTGGCCGGAAAAGCCCGTCAGCAGGATGCCGGCCAGCGCGGCGCACAGGCCCGACAGCACATAGGCGCCGATCAGCGTGCGCCCCACCGGCACGCCCGCCAGCCGCGCCGCGCGCACGCTGTTGCCGACCGCGTACACGCGCCGGCCGAAGGCCGTGTGCGACAGCAGCAGCACCGCCAGCACGGCGAACAGCGCCATCGCCGGCACCACGGGCGTCACGCCCATCACCTGCCCCGTCATGAAGCCGCGCAGCAGCGGCGGCGCGAAGCCCGCCGGCGTGCCGCCCGAATACAGCAGCGCCAGGCCTTGCAGGATGCCGTTGACGGCCAGCGTGGCGACGATGGGCGACAGCCCCAGCGCCGCCACGGCCAGGCCGTTGACCAGCCCGATCAGGCAGCCAACCAGCAACACCGCCGCCAGCGCGCCCGGCATGGCCGCGTCCATGCCCTGCGTCATGCCCGCGAACAGGATGCCCGACAGGCCGATGGTCCATGGCAGCGACAGGTCCAGCCCGCCGGTCAGGATCACCGCGCCCTGCCCCAGCGCCAGGATGGCCAGGAAGCTGGACAGCACGATCAGCGCGTTCCAGTAGCCCCAGTGCGTCAGCGAACGGCCCAGGGTCCATTGCGTGACGACCAGCACCAGCAGCAGGCAGGCCACGGCCGGCAATGCATAGCGCAAGGTCTGGGCGTGACGGACCGCGAAGCCCGGCCTGGGCGCGGCGGCTGCCGCGTTCTCGGCCGCCGGCAGCGCCAGCCGCCGGTCCGGCCCGCCCAGCTGGCCAGGCAGCGTGCCCGCGCGCCAGGCCCGCCAGCGCGCCGCCGCCGCGCGCAGCTGGAGCGCCAGCGCCGAGTCGCGGCTGGCGGCGGCGGCCAGCGCCGCGGCGATCAGGATCAGGCCCTCGGCCACCGTCGAGAAATAGGCCGACACGTTCAACACCAGCAGGATGTTGACGACGATCATCAGGATGTAGGCGCCAAACACCGAGCCCATCGGCCCGCCTCGGCCGCCACCCAGCCGCGTGCCGCCCACCACCACGGCCGCGAACAGCGACAGCAGCAGCGGATTGCCCACCAGCGGATCGCCTGAGCCGGTCTGCGCGCTGAGGAACACGCCGGCCAGCCCATAGAGCCCGCCGGCCATGACATAGGCCAGGAAACGCGTCGCGTCGACCCGCAGGCCGGCGGCCCGCGCCGATTCGGCGTCGCTGCCGACGGCGTACAAGGCCACCCCGGCGCGGGTGCGCTTGAACCAGGCCCAGGCCAGTCCCAGCGCCGCCAGCAGCGCCAGCGGCATCGGCAGCAGGCCCGGCACGGCGTCGCCCATGTAGAACTCGGCCAGCGCCGGCGCGACCGCGCCGCCGGGCTTGTCCATCACCAGCAGCGTCGCGCCCTGCAGGATGAACATGGTGGACAGCGTCACCACGATGGGCTGCAGCCGCAGCACGGCGACGAAGAAGCCGTTGAACGCGCCCGCCGCCATGCCGATGGCGATGCCTGCCGCCGTCAGCGCCAGCGGCGAGGCCGATTCGCCGCCGGCCAGCCCCAGCGCCAGCGCCACGTTGACCAGCGAGATCACCGCGCCGGCCGACAGGTCGAAGCCGCCGGTCAGGATCACCAGCGTCGCGCCCATGGCGGCGATCGCCAGCGTGGCGCCGCCGCTGGCCAGGAAGGACAGGTCGAAGTAGCTCAGGCCGCCATTGCCCAGCGCCGCCACCGTGGCCAGCAGCAGCGCGAACACGGCGATGGCGGTGACGAGGCCGCGATGCCGGCTCCAGCCCGCGCCGGCGCGGCGGTCTTGCGATACGCGACGCAGCATGGGCGCGCTCCCGGTCAGGTCTGTATTCATGCGGCGCTCCTGCCGGGCTCGGATCCGCCCAGGGCGGCGCGCATGATGCCCGCCTCGGTCAGCGCCCCGCCCGCCAGCTCGGCCTGCACGCGGCCGCCGTACAGCACCAGCGCGCGGTCGCACAGGTGGACGATTTCGGGGATCTCGGTGGAATGGAACAGGATCGCGCCGCCCGCCTCGACGTAGCGGCGCATCAGCAGGTACAGCTCGTGCTTGGTGCCCACATCGATGCCGCGCGTGGGATCGAACAGCAGCAGGATGCGGCTTTGCGCCACCAGCCATTTGGCGATGGCGATCTTCTGCTGATTGCCGCCCGAGAACGCGCCGGCCGGCGTCCAGTCCGCGCGCCGGTCCACCTGCACCTGCGCGAAGGCGCGCGCCACGGCGGCGCCTTCGGCCTGGGCGCTCAGTACGCCGCAGCGCGCGAAGCGCGCGGCCACCGGCAGCGTGGCGTTGGCGCGACCGTCCAGCTTCAGGAACAGGCCCTCGGTCTTGCGGTCCTCCGGCACCATGCCGATGCCGATGTTCGGCCGGATCGCGTCGGCGGGCGAACCCAGCGCGACCTCGCGCCCGTCCACCAGGATCTGGCCCGCCCTCGGCGGCGCCATGCCGAAGCAGGCGTTGAACAGGTCCTGCTGGCCCATGCCCTGCAGGCCGGCCACGCCCAGGATCTCGCCTTGCCGCAGCACGAAGTCCACGCCGCGCGCGCGGCCGGCGTCCAGCCCGCGCGCCTCCAGCACCGGCGGCCGCGTCTCGGTCGGCGGCTCGGGGCGCGGCGGAAACGCCTGCGACAGGCTGCGGCCGATGATGCGCTCGATCACCTCGTCGTCGCTCAATGCATCGGCCGGGCCGGTGGAAATGTGCTTGCCGTTGCGCAGGATGGTCAGGCGGTCGCAGAACTCGCGCACCTCGCGCATGCGATGCGAGATGAACACCACGGTCACGCCCTGGCGCTTGAGACGCTCGATGATGCCGCCCAGCCAGTCCACGTCGCGCCCGGCCAGCGTGGACGTGGGCTCGTCCAGCAGCAGGATGCGCGGCTGCCGCCACAGCGCCCGCGCGATCTCGACCTTCTGGCGCTGCGCCAGCTCCAGCGCGCCGGCCTCGGCCCGCAGGTCCACCTCGAACGCCAGGCCGCGCAGATGCGCGTCCACGCGTTCCGCCGCGCGGCGGCGCGCGATCATGCCCAGCGGCCCTCGCGGCGCATACGGCAGCAGCATGTTGTCCAGCACGCTCAGGTCCGGCACCAGCGTCATTTCCTGGAACGCGGTCTGGATGCCCAGCGCGTGCGCCGCGCGCGGCGAGCGCAGCGCGGCCGGGCTGCCGTGCACCCACAACCGTCCCGCGCTGGGCTCGACCAGCCCCGACAGCAGCTTGACGATGGTGGACTTGCCCGCGCCGTTCTCGCCCAGCAGCGCATGCACGGAGCCGGGCAAGATGTCGAACGACACGTCGTCCACCGCCACCGTGGCGCCATAGGCCTTGCGCAAGCCCTGCGCGCGCACCGCCGGCGCCTGCGCGGCGCCACCGTCCGCGCAACCAGCAGCCGCCACGCCATAGGGATGCTGCGGATCCGGCTCCGCCGGTCCGCAGGCATGCCCCCTCGAGGGGGAGGCGCGCAGCGCTTCGGGGGTGGGCCCATTCACTGGTTTACTCATTTTTCAGGCTGAGCGGACAGCGCGGCGTTCAGCCCGACCTCCGGCGTGTCGGCCGAAAAGATCGACGCGAACCAGCCCGGGTTCTGCACCACGGACGGCTTGAACGCGTTGCAACCCGCCTTCATCTCCGCCCAGCTGCCCTCCTGGCAGAGCTTGATGGTGTCGTTGGTGACCAGCGGCAGCGGCAGCGTGACGCGCTTGGGCACGTCCTTGCCTTCCAGCGCCTGCACCGCCAGCTTCAGCGCCAGCGCGCCCGAGTACGGTGGCGAGGCGTAGGAAATGCGCGGCGCGCCCATGGGCGCGTAACTGCCCGTCGCGCCGTCGACCGTCGTGCCGGCCAGCAGCATCTGCACGCGGCCGCCGTTGGAGCCCTCGCCCGCGCAGGGCAGCAACTGGCCGGGTTTGCGGCCCGCTTCCAGCTGCATGGCGTTGGCGGTGTAGCAGCCCACCTGCATCCACAGCCCGTCGATATCGTTCCAGCTGCGCGTGGCCAGCAGCTTGGACAGCTCGGTGCGCGCCACGGCCTGGCTCCACATGCCCACGGCCTCGCCCACCACCTTGATGTCCGGATACTTGGCGAACACCTTCTTCGCGGCGTCGGTGCGCTGCGTGTCGACCGAGGTGCCCGGCACGCCGGTCACCATCACCACCCGGCCCTTGCCGCCCAGCTTGTCGGCCAGCCATTGCGCCGTGACGCGGCCGGCCTCTTCCTGGTCGATGGTGACGTTGTGCGCGCAGGGCTCGGTGATCTCGCCGTCGTAGGCGAACACCAGCACCTTCTTGGCGCAGGCGCTGCGCACCACCTGGTTCAGTGCGGTGGGCGAGATGGGAAAGATGACAATGGCCTTGGCGCCGGCCTGCACCATGGCGTTGATCTGCTGGATCTGCTTCTGCGCGTTGGGACCGGCGACCTGCACCTGCAGGTCGATCTTGTTGGCCAGCGAGGGATGCGCCGCCATCGCCTTGACCATGTTCGAGGCTTCCGCCTGCCAGTCGTTGCCGACGTAGCTCATGCTGAGGAACACCTTGGCCCTGGCGGGCTGCGCCTGCGCGCCAGCCAGCGCGGGCAACAGGCCGGCTGCAACCAGGGCGCAGGCCGCCCCATTCTTGATCCACCGATGCATTTGCTTGTCTCCTGGCCGGAACGGTTGGTTATCGCGGTATTGCGATGGACAACGTCTGGTTGCGCGGCGGGTCCAGGCGGTTCCTGGATCGGGGCGCCTGATCCCGGCCGGCCCGGTCCAGCCTGGGCGGGATCCGGCACGTCGGGCAGCAGGTTTTCACGCATGCCGGAACTCTTGCGGCTCCGGTCGGGTTAAGCTTGTTGTAGGACCAATCTTATCTGTGATCACAGATCATGAAAAATAATAGTACGACTGCAAATCCGGCCACGCAACCGTTGGAATCTCAGGGTTCTCCCTCGCGCGCCTCGCGTTTCGGCGCCGAGGCCGATCTGGACGGGAAGATGGAAAAGATCGTCCGCCAGACGCTGTCGGACCAGGTCTACGGCGACCTGAAGGAGCTGCTGCAGGCCGGGGAAATGGAGCCCGGCCAGCGCTTCACGCTGCGCGGGCTGGCCGCGGCCATCGGCACCAGCGCCATGCCGGTGCGCGAGGCGGTCACCCGGCTGGCGGCCGAACAGGCGCTGGAAGTACTGCCCAACCGCGCGATCCGCGTGCCGCTGATGACGCGCGAGCGCTTCCTGGAACTGCGCACCATCCGCCTGCAACTGGAATGCCTGGCCATCGAATCCGCCGCCGACAAGCGCGACGAGGACGAACTGGCCGAGATCCAGCGCCACGAACAGGAATTCCTGCAGGCCCGCGCCCAGCCTGATTCACGCGCGGCGGTGCGCGCCAACAAGAACCTGCACTTCGCCATCTACCGCAGCGCGCGCATGCCGGCGCTGCTGCAGATCATCGAGAGCCTGTGGCTGCAGATCGGCCCGGTGCTGAACTACGACCTGGCCAGCAGCGCCGCGCGCCTGAGCCAGGGCGAGGCCCACCTGCACCACCGCGCCATGGTCGCCGCCATCGAGAAACGCGACCCCGCCGCCGCGCGCCAGGCGCTGCACGCGGACCTGCTGAGCGCCAGCGAGTACATCCTGGCGCGGGAGTTGCTGCCGTGAATGTGAGTAGGACAAGAACGTTCACCGACGCCCTGGACAGGCTTGCCAATTTTTGCCAAGAATCCTAAGCTAGCGCCATGAGCACGATGAACATCTCCCTGCCCGACGCGCTGAAATCGTTCGTCGACGAGCAGGTCAGCCAGCGCGGCTATGGCACCAGCAGCGAGTATGTCCGCGAATTGATCCGCAAGGACAAGGACCGCCTGCAACTGCGCGAGTTACTGCTGGCCGGCGCGGCTTCAGAGCCGACCAAGCCCGTCGACGCGAGCTATTTCGACGCATTGCGCGGCCGCATCCGGCAAAGCACGAAATCGGGCGCCTAGCGGACATGTCCGCCAAGCCGATCATTCCCAGAACGCGGGCCGAGCAGGACATCGACGAGGCCATCACCCACTACCTGGATGAGCAAGCGCCCCGGGCGGCATCGGGATTCGTCGACGCACTGGAAGCCGCGTATCGCCACATTGCCCGCCATCCCGCTTCCGGTTCCAGCCGATACGCGCACGAGCTGGATCTCCCGGACCTGCGCTCGTGGCCTCTGTCGCGCTACCCTTTCCTGGTTTTCTACGTCGAATGTCCACAACACATCGACGTATGGCGCGTGCTTCATACCCGGCGCAATCTGCCGGTCTGGTTGCAGGAATCAGGCTAAAAAAGAGGGTGCCCGCAGGCACCCTTAATCCACCCTACAACAGCTACTACAAACTACGGTTACAGCAAACTCGGGAAGCGCGGGCCTCGCGGCCCGGGCCTCGTCAGGCGACCAACTTGGCCTTGCCGGCGGCGCCGTGTTCGAACTGGGCTTCCTCGGTCGAGCCGGTCAGCGCGGTGGTCGAGGACTGGCCGCCCTCGATGGTCTGGGTCACGGCGTCGAAGTAGCCGGTGCCGACTTCGCGCTGGTGCTTGACCGCGGTGAAGCCAATCTCGGCGGCGGCGAATTCCTTCTGCTGCAGTTCCACGAAGGCGCTCATCTGGCGGCGGGCGTAGCCGTGGGCCAGCTCGAACATGCCGTAGTTCAGCGCGTGGAAGCCGGCCAGCGTGATGAACTGGAACTTGTAGCCCATGGCGCCCAGCTCGCGCTGGAACTTGGCGATGGTGGCGTCGTCCAGGTTCTTCTTCCAGTTGAACGAGGGCGAGCAGTTGTAGGCCAGCAGCTTGCCCGGGAACTGGCGATGGATGGCCTCGGCGAACTTGCGGGCGTATTCCAGGTTCGGCGTGGACGTTTCGCACCAGATCAGATCGGCATAGGGCGCATAGGCCAGGCCGCGCGAGATCGCCTGGTCAATGCCGGCGCGAGTGCGGAAGAAGCCTTCCACGGTGCGCTCGCCGGTGATGAACGGGCGGTCGTTGTCGTCCACGTCGCTGGTCACCAGGTCGGCGGCGTCGGCGTCGGTACGGGCCAGCAGCACGGTCGGCGTGCCCATCACGTCGGCGGCCAGGCGGGCCGAGACCAGCTTGGACACGGCCTCGCGGGTCGGCACCAGCACCTTGCCGCCCATGTGGCCGCACTTCTTGACCGAGGCCAGCTGGTCTTCGAAGTGCACGCCCGAGGCGCCCGCTTCGATCATGCCCTTCATCAGTTCGAAGGCGTTGAGCACGCCGCCGAAGCCGGCTTCGGCGTCGGCCACGATGGGCGCGAAGTAGTCGATATAGCCTTCATCGCCGGGATTCTTGCCTTCCATCCACTGGACCTGGTCGCAGCGTGTCAGCGAGTTGTTGATGCGACGAACCACCTGCGGCACCGAGTTGGCCGGGTACAGCGACTGGTCGGGATACATCTCGCCAGCCAGGTTGGCGTCGCCCGCCACCTGCCAGCCCGACAGGTAGATGGCCTTCAGGCCGGCCTTGACCTGCTGCATGGCCTGGTTGCCAGTCAGCGCGCCAAGCGAATTCACGAACGGTTCGCTGTGCAGCAGTTCCCACAGGCGGGTCGAACCGCGGCGGGCCAGCGTGTGCTCGACGGCGACCGAACCGCGCAGACGGATCACATCCTCGGCGCTGTAGGCGCGCTTGATGCCCTGCCAGCGGGCGTTCTCGGCCCAGTCCTTCTGCAGATTGCGGATTTCGGTTTCGCGGGTGCTCATGGTGATGCTCCTGGTCAGTAGTGGGAAAGACTTTCAAGGATGGGTCCGGAGGAATTTCGCGGCCCGGGCATTGCGTGAATCGTTGGAGAAAGTCTATTCCTGTGCTGCGGAGCAATGTGGCCAGATATCTTATATAAGACGAAAAAGTTATTTCTTTAATATCAATAACTTGAAAGTTCAATTTTGCATTACGGAACGCTATCGCCATCTGTGAAATGGCCTCCCGCTGCTGCGCAACACGAACTTTCACATGACGAAGACGGCATTTCACAATGCAAAAAAATGCGCATTTCAAAGCGCCTAAAATGCGTCCATTCCCTTGCAGATTCCAATCCATCCATGACGCTGTCTCACGGCCCGCTGGGCCAGAGCGTGGCCTACGCCTCGCAATACGATCCCTCGCTGCTGTTCCCCATCGCCCGCTCGCACAACCGCGCCGCGCTGGACCTGCATGCCGGCGCCCTGCCCTTCGCCGGCGTCGACCTGTGGAACGCCTATGAACTGTCATGGCTGGACGCCAAGGGCAAGCCGCGCGTGGCCATGGCCACGTTCTCGGTGCCGGCCGACAGCCCCAACATCATCGAGTCCAAGTCGTTCAAGCTCTACCTGAACTCGTTCAACCAGACCCGGCTGGTCAATTCCGCCGCGCTGCGCGGCCGGCTGGAGCGCGACCTGAGCGCGGCCGCCGGCGCGCCGGTGGGCCTGGACTTCATCCTGCCACAGCGTTTCGGCGAACTGCGCATGGGCGAGCTGGACGGCATCTATATAGACAAGCTGGACATCGAGATCGACACCTACGAGCCCGCGCCCGAGCTGCTGCGCACGCGGCCCGGCGATGCCGTCGAGGAAACGCTGTGCTCGCGGCTGCTGAAATCGAACTGCCCGGTCACCGGCCAGCCCGACTGGGCCAGCGTGCAGATCCGCTATCGCGGCGCGCCGATAGACCGCGAAGCGTTGCTGCGCTACGTGATCTCGTTCCGCCAGCACGCGGAATTCCACGAGCACTGCGTGGAGCGCATCTACACCGACATCATGGCGGCCTGCCGGCCCGAGCTGCTGACGGTCTATGCGCGCTATACGCGCCGTGGCGGGCTGGACATCAACCCGTGGCGCAGCAACTTCGAGGCGGCCCCGCCGCCCGACGTGCGCACGGTGCGCCAATAAGGCAAACCGCCGGCGCACCCGGCCGGCGGAATGCCGCGGCGCAGCCCCATCGAGGACTGCGCGCGCCTGGCCAGGGCCTACTTCGTGAACGGCTGCGGCCGCGGCGTATCGTCCGCCGACGGCGGCAGGATCGGATACTGGAACACCGGCTGGTCGCCCGTCAGCGTCTTCAGGAAGGCCACGATCTGCGCGTTCTCTTCCTGCGTGAAGGTGCGGCCCAGCTGCAGCCGGCCCATCACGTCCACCGCCTGCGTCAGCGTGGCGGCTTCGCCATCATGGAAGTAGGGATAGGTCAGCTCGACGTTGCGCAGCGTGGGCACCTTGAAGTTGAAGCGGTCGGCGTCCTTGCCCGTGACCGCCGAGCGCCCCTCGGCCTTGTTGTCGGTCTTGTAGGGCTCGACCACGCCCATCTTCTGGAACGAGTTGCCGCCCACCGCCGCGCCGTTGTGGCAGGCCACGCAGCCGCTGTTCTTGAATAGCTGGTAGCCGGCCAGTTCCTGCACGGTCAGCGCCTGCTTGTCGCCGCGCAACCATTTGTCGAAGCGCGCGTTCGGCGTCACCAGCGTTTCCTCGAACGCGGCCAGCGCGCCGGTCACTTCCTCGATGGTGATGGCATCCTTGCCGAACACCTTCTTGAACTCGGCCTTGTAGCCGGGGATGGAATTGAGCACCTGCACCGCCAGCTCGTGCGAGGACGCCATTTCCATGGGGTTGGCGATGGGGCCGCCGGCCTGCTCGCTCAGGTCCTTGGCGCGACCGTCCCAGAACTGGGCGATGCTCAGGCTGGAGTTCAGCACCGTGGGCGAATTGATGCCGCCCTGCTGCCAATTGTGGCCGATGGAACCCTTGATGTTGTCCGAGCCGCCCATGCCCAGGTTGTGGCAGGAATTACAGGAAATGGCGCCGGACTTGGACAGGCGCGGATCGAAGAACAGCTTCTTGCCCAGCTCCACCTTGGCGGGATCCTTGATCACCGCGGCCTCGATCGGCTGTATCGGCTCCTGCGTGGCGGTCGTCGCCGTGGCCGGACTGACCCACAGCCCCGCGACCAGTCCTGCGGCGAGCCATGCGCTTTGCTTACTCATGTTGCTTACTCCCGTTGAATAACCTCTCTGCTTGTGAGGTATTACAGCGATGAAGGCCCCGGCGCTGCTTGCGGCCGGTCAAGCCTGCAAGCCGGTCGCGCGCCAGCCACGCCTGGCGTTGACCAGGCGCAAGCACGCAAAGGGGAAAGGGGGAATGAGCAGATGCGCGCGGCGGATGCGGCGCAGAACCAAGAGAAAGGTCGACCGGACGGCCGGCGGGAGCGTCGCGGCCATTGTGCCGGCGCTCGGGCCCACGGCGATCCGCCTGACGGATCGCCGCGAACGGCGCGCCTCAGGACCGCGCGGGCGCGGCAGCCACCGGATCGGCGCGGCGCGCCTGCACCGCGATCCACTGAGCCAGCAGCGCCGCGACGGCGAAGGCCACGCCCGCGCCCACCCACGGCCCCTGGCGCAGACCGGCGTCCAGCAGCAGGCCGAAGGCCAGCGGCCCCAGGGCCGAGCCCACGTCCATGCCCGAATACACCAGGCCATAGACCGAGCCGGTGGCGCCCTTGGGCGTCACGCGGCGGATCAGCATGTCGCGCGACGGCGCCGCCACGCCGGAGCAAAAGCCCGCCAGCCCCACCACCGGCGCGGCCAGCGCGGCGGGCACCAGGCCCAGCGCCAGCACCACCAGCGTCAGGCCGGCCAGGATCAGCGCCACCATCACGGTGCGCTCGGTGCGCGGATTGGCCGACACCAGGAAGCCGCCCGCCGCCATGCCCACCGCCGACGCGATCATGTAGCCGGACAGCGCCGAGCTGGCGGCGACCTTGGACAGGTCATAGAGCTGGCCCAGCAGCGGAATGGTGTAGTTCTGCACCGAGGACAGCGCGATCGAGGTGAAAGCGAAGAACAGGAAGGCGCCCCACAGCGCCGGCTTGGACAGCAGCGTCGCCAGGGTCGCGAGCACGCCCTGCTGCGCCGCGGCCGGCCGCGCGCCGGTCTTGGCCGCGTCGCCCTCGGCTGCCGCCGGGCCGCCGATCAGGTCGCGCCCCAGCACGGCCAGCAGCAGCACCAGCGCCACCAGCCCGGCGGCGCAGTAGGCCGCCACGCGCCAATCGGCCAGCAGCGTGATGCTGGTCATGAACACCGGCGTCAGCGCCCAGCCCAGGTTGCCGGTCAGGCCGTGCGCCGAGAACGCATGGCCCAGGCGCGGGGCCGTGACGCGATGGTTGATGATGGAATAGTCGGCCGGATGGAACACCGAATTGCCGATGCCGCCAACCACGGCGGCGGCCATCAGCATGGCGTAGCCATTGGCCGAGCCGATCAGCAGCCCCGACACCACGAAGCAGCTCAGGCCGAACCACAGTACCGGCCGCGCGCCGATGCGGTCGACCACGAATCCGGAAGACGCCTGGCCGATGCCGGACACCACATAGAAGGTGGACACCAGCAGGCCCAGCCGGGCGAAATCCAGCCCGAAGGCATTGCCCAGCGAGACATAGAGCGACGGCAGGACGAGCTGGAAGAAGTGCGAACTGGCGTGGATCACGCCGATCAGGAGGATGATCTGCCAGTCGCGGCGCCGGACGGCGGGGTCCGAGGCCAGGGAGTTTGCTGCGCTGTTCATTGCGATGGGCCGCGCAAGGCGGCGATGGCGGCCGCCGGCTGCGGGCGGCTCGCGGGTTGTCTCCGGCGGCGCCGCGGATCACGGCGCCGGTCTCTCGGCGAATGCGGCGCGGCGGCCGTGCCGGTCTGCCGGCATCGCTCTTGGAATGCGATGGCGGCCCCGGGCGCGAGCCGGGCCGCCATTACGTTAACACGTTAGTTTACTTGGCCTTTTCGCGGATCGCCGGCCAGGCGCGCTGCAGGTAGTACAGCATGGACCAGACCGTCAGCACCGCCGCGACGATGATCAGCAGGTCGCCCAGCAGCTTGGTGCTGACGCCCATGACCGGCTGGTTGTACAGCAGGCAGGGAATCGCCACCATTTGCGCCGCGGTCTTGAACTTGCCCAGCCGGTGCACGGCCACGCTGGCGCTGGCGCCGATCTGGGCCATCCATTCGCGCAGCGCGGAAATCGTGATCTCGCGGCCGATGATGATCAGGGAAATGAAGGCGTCGACGCGGCTAAGGTCCAGCAGCACGATCAGCGCGGCGCAGACCATCAGCTTGTCGGCCACCGGATCGAGGAAGGCGCCGAACGCCGAGGTCTGGTTCCAGCGGCGGGCCAGCCAGCCATCGAACCAATCGGTCAGCGCGGCGATGATGAAGGCCCAGGCGGCCAGCGTGTCGCGCGTGGTGACCGCCATCCAGCTATCGGGCAGGTAGAACAGCCCGACGACCAGCGGAATCATGGCGATGCGCAGCCATGTCAGGATTATGGGTACGTTAATTGGCATAGTATCCGTATGCTACATCAAGGGTTCCCCCCCGCAGCGCCTGCGGCGCTTCCCCCCCAGGGGGGCGTCGCTGCGGACCGGCGGAGCCGGATCCGCGCGACCTGGCTTGTGGGGCATCAGCGGCTTGCGTCGTTTGGCTTGCTTGGCTCGGCCTGGCTGGGCTGGCTACTTGCGTCGCTCGGCTTGCGTGGCTCGGCCTGGCTGGGCCGGCTGCTTGCGTGGCGGCTGCGCGGTGGTGTCGCGTTACCGACATGCCGCGGCGCTGGCCGGCCGGGATGCGCGCTCGCCGAACCTCGCGATCAACGGACGCCGGGCCGCGCCCCGCTGCGGGACTGAACAAGGTGGGGATATGTAGCACGGAAGTGCTACCGCAAGGCTTCATAAATGCGGATGGCGAGGTCTTGGGAGATGCCGTCGACCGAGGCCAGGTCTTCGATGCTGGCCGAGGCCACGCCTGAAAAGCCGCCGAAGCGGGCCAGCAGGCGCTGGCGGCGGCGGGCGCCGATGCCTTCGATTTCTTCCAGGCGCGACACGTTGCGGGCCTTGGCGCGGCGGGCGCGCATGCCGGTGATGGCGAAGCGGTGCGCCTCGTCGCGCACCTGCGCGATCAGCATCAGCGCGGCCGATTCGCCGCCCAGCGCCACGGGCGGGCGGCCGTCGGCGAAGACCAGGGTTTCCAGGCCGACCTTGCGCCCTTCCCCCTTGGCCACGCCGACCAGGGTCTGGATGTCCAGGCCCAGCTCGGCGAACACCTGCCGCGCGACTTCCACCTGGCCCTTGCCGCCGTCGATCAGCACCAGGCCCGGCATCTGCGCCTCGCCGTCGGCCACCTTGGCGAAGCGGCGCGACAGCACCTGGCGCATGGCGGCGTAGTCGTCGCCCGGCGTGATGCCGGCGATGTTGTAGCGGCGGTAGAGCGAGGGCTGCACGTCATGGTGCTCGAACACCACGCAGGACGCCTGGGTGGCTTCGCCGGCCGTGTGGCTGATATCGAAGCACTCGATGCGCAGCGCGTCCAGCGCGGCCTCGTCGGTGTCCAGGTCCAGCGCCTCGGCCAGGGCCAGGGTGCGGGCGGCGCGCGCGCCGGATTCGGTCAGCGCCCGCGCCAGCGCCATGTCGGCGTTCTTGCCGGCCTGCTCCAGCCAGGCGCGGCGCGCGCCCTGCGGCCGCGTCAGCACCCGCGCGGGGCGACCGCCGGCCTGTTCGGCCAGCAGGTCCACCAGCTCGGGATCGGGCAAGGCGTGCGAACACACCAGCACCGGCGGCAGCGCGTTGTCGGCGTAGTGCTGGGCGACGAAGGCTTCCAGCACCTGCGGCGCGGCCTCGCCCTCGGCGTGCGACGGGAAGAACGGCTTGTCGCCCAGGTGGCGGCCGCCGCGCACCATGGCCAGGTTGACGCAGACCTTGCCGCCGGCGATGGCCACCGCGATGATGTCCGTGTCCTCGCCGCTGGTGCTTTCCATGGTCTGCTGGTGCAGCACGCGCGCCAGCGAGCCCATCTGGTCGCGCAGCGCCGCCGCCTCCTCGAAGCGCAGCTCGCTGGCGGCCTGCTGCATGCGCGACTCGATCTCGCCCATGACGTCCTTGGCCTCGCCGTTCAGGAAGCGCGCGGCGCGCTGCACGTCGCGCGCATAATCCTCGGCGCCGATCACGCCCACGCAGGGCGCCGAGCAGCGCCCGATCTGATGCAGCAGACAGGGCCGCGAACGGTTGGCGAAGACCGAGTCCTCGCAGGTGCGCAGGCGGAAGACCTTCTGCAGGATCTGGATGGTCTCGCGTACCGCCCAGGCATTGGGAAACGGGCCGAAGTACTGGCCGCGCTTGTTGGTGGCGCCGCGGTAGTAGGCGATGCGCGGCCATTCATGGCCGGTGATGAGCAGGTACGGGTAGGACTTGTCGTCGCGGAACAGGATGTTGTAGCGCGGCTTCAGCGTCTTGATGAGGTTGTTTTCCAGGATCAGCGCCTCGGCCTCCGAGCGCGTGACCGTGACCTCCAGCCGCGCCACCTTCGCCACCATCTGGGCGATGCGCGGGCTGGACAGGGTCTTCTGGAAATACGACGAGACGCGCTTCTTCAGGTCGCGCGCCTTGCCGACATACATGACCTCGCCGGCCGCATCCAGGTGCCGGTACACGCCCGGCAGATGCGGCAGGTCAGCCAGGAACGATTTGAGATTGAAGTCGTCGGGCATTCTGATAGCGGCTTTCGGCCTGCAGGGTGTCCCAGTCCGGCGCGTCGAAGCGCGGCATCAGGCGGCGGATGCGTTCCACCGACTCGGGCGGATGCTTGAACGCCAGCCGCGACAGCAACTCGTCGGCCAGGTCGGGCCGATTGCACACCAGCACCATGTCGCAGCCCGCGCCCAGCGCCGCGTTGGCGCGGTCCAGGATATCGCCGGCCACCGAGGCGCCTTCCATCGTCAGGTCGTCGGAGAACACCACGCCATCGTAGCCCAGGCGCTTGCGCAGGATGTCCTGCACCCAGCGCTTGGAGAAGCCGGCGGGATGCTTGTCGACCTTGGGGTAGATGACGTGCGCCGGCATGACCGAGGGCAGCACGGCGTCGCCCAGCCAGGCATAGGGCGCGGCGTCGTCGCGCAGGATGTCGGCCAGCGGACGCGGGTCGACCGGGATCTCGTGGTGCGAATCGGCCTGCACATAGCCATGGCCGGGGAAATGCTTGCCGCAGGACGACATGCCGGCCAGCGACAGGCCCTGGATCAGGGCGCGCGACAGCATGGCGACCACGCGCGGATCGGCGTGGAAGGCGCGGTTGCCGATCACCTTGCTGACGCCATAGTCCAGGTCCAGCACGGGCGTGAAGCTCATGTCCACGCCGCAGGCACGCAGCTCGGCGGCCAGCACGTAGCCGGCCTCGGTGGCCAGGCGCATGGCGTTCAGCGGATCGCGGTCCCACAGCTCGCCCAGCGCGCGCATCGGCGGCAGCGGCGTGAAGCCGTCCTCGCGGAAGCGCTGGACACGGCCGCCCTCGTGATCCACCAGGATCAGCAGCGGTTCCTTGCGCGCCTTGTGGATCTGGCGCGTCAGGCGGGTCAGCTGGGCGCGGCTCTCGAAATTGCGCGCGAACAGGATCACGCCGCCCACCAGCGGGTGGCGCAGGCGCTTCTTTTCTTCCTTGGTGAGCGTGAATCCCGCCACATCGACCATCACGGGGCCGGGAGGCAGGACCGCCTTCCTGGATGATTTCTTGGCCATCTGGCAATCCTTTTCGTTGTATCAGGCAGGCCCGCGGACACGGGCGCCGGGGTCAGGGCTTGCTTTCGACCACCACGTAGGCGGCGGCCATGTCGGTTTCATCGGTAATCGACACATGCGCGGCGCCGAAGCGCGCCGCATACCATTGTTGCAGCTCCGGCGCGATCACCAGCACGGGCCGCCCGCCCGGCGCGTTCAGGGTCTGCACCCGGCGCCAGGTCATGGGCATGCGCATGCCCAGGCCGATGGCCTTGGAAAAGGCCTCCTTGGCGGCGAAGCGCGTGGCCAGGAAGCGCACGCCGCGCACCGGATCGCGGGCGCGGCGCGCATGGAACTTGCGCAGTTCCTCCACGCCCAGGATCTTCTCGGCGAAGCGGTCGCCATGGCGCGCCAGCGCGCGCTCGATGCGATCGATGCGCAGCAGGTCCATGCCGATGCCGGCGATGGCGCCCGCCTTCGGGGCGGACGGGACAGGCGGCGCGGCGGAGGCGGG
The DNA here is from genome assembly GCF_059760905.1 of Achromobacter sp. 1011811831. NCBI lineage: Bacteria > Pseudomonadati > Pseudomonadota > Betaproteobacteria > Burkholderiales > Alcaligenaceae > Achromobacter > Achromobacter sp. 1011811831. Next base: position 19,808 of record NZ_JCBANG010000017.1, on the reverse strand, counting down.
GTCAGAAGCAGCGTCGGACATGGACATGGGCAAGGCGGCGGGTTCGGATGCGGAATGCGTCAGGCCTGGCGGCCACGTATCAGCGGCCGCGCAGCGCTTCCAGGCGCGCCTGCACCATCAGCGCCTTCATGTCGCGCACCGCCTTTTCCCAGCCGTCGAACACCGCCTGCGCCACGATGGCGTGGCCGATGTTCAATTCGGCGATCCCGTCCACCGCCGCCACCGGACCCACATTGCCGTAATGCAGGCCATGGCCGGCATTCACGCGCAGGCCGTGGCGCAGGCCCTCGGCCACCGCCAGGCGGATGCGCGCCAGCTCGGCCTGGGCCGTGGCCTCGTCCTGCGCTTCGGCATAGGCGCCGGTATGCAGTTCGACCACCGGCGCGCCGGCCTGGGCCGCGGCCGCGATCTGCGCCGGCTCGGGATCGATGAACAGCGACACGCGGATGCCGGACTCGGCCAGCAGGCCGACGGCGTCGGTCACGGCGGCGAGCGCGCCGGCCACTTCCAGGCCGCCTTCGGTGGTCAGCTCGGTGCGTTTTTCGGGCACCAGGCAGACGTCGCTGGGCTTGACGGCACAGGCGATCTCCAGCATCTCGGCCGTGATCGCGCACTCCAGGTTCATGCGGGTGCGCAGCAGCGGACGCAGCGCGTAGACATCCTTGTCCTGGATGTGGCGCCGGTCCTCGCGCAGGTGCAGCGTGATCAGGTCGGCCCCGGCGTCCTCCGCCCGCAGGGCGGCGGCGACCGGGTCCGGATAAACCGTGTGACGCTGCTGGCGCAGCGTGGCCACGTGATCGATATTTACACCAAGTTCTATCATTGCGTCCTAGTCGTTTCCTGCCAGCCGCCGCCCAGGGCCTTGTACAGTTCCACGCGGTTGATCAATGCGGCCAACCCCGTCTGCACCAGGGAAATCTGGGCATTGAAAAAGTCCACTTGCGCCGTCTGCACCTGCAGATAGCTGTCGACTCCGTTGGTATAGCGCAGGTTCGACAGTTCCAGCGTGCGCGCCGAGGAATCCTGCAGGCCGCGCTGGGCATCCAGCTGGGCACTGTAGGTGGCCTCGCCGGCCAGCGCGTCCGAGACTTCGCGGAACGCCTGCTGGATGGTTTTCTCATACTGCGCCACGGCAATATTATCGCGCGCCTTGGCCAGGTTCAGCCCTTCGCGGATGCTGCCGCCGGCAAACAGCGGCGTGGTGATCGACGGCGAGAAGCTCCAGTACCCCTGCCCGCCCTTGAAAAGATCGGACAGCGAGGGGCTGGCCGCGCCCAGCAGGCCGGTCAGGGAGATGGTCGGGAAGAACGCCGCGCGCGCCGCGCCGATATTGGCATTGGCCGACTTGAGCTGGTGCTCGGCGGCGACGATGTCGGGCCGGCGCTCCAGCAGGTCGGACGGCAGCCCCGCCGGCACCGTGGCCAGCAACTGCTCGCGGCCGAACGCGGCCGGCGCGGGCAGGTCCTCGGGCAAGGGCGCGCCCACCAGCACCACCAGCGCGTTGACGGCTTGCGCGCGCACGCGGGCCAGCTCGGCCAGGCTGGACGAAGCCGAATCCAGCAAGGTCTTGGCCTGGTTCAGGTCCAGTTCGGACGACACGCCGCCGTCGAAGCGGCGCTTGACCAGGTTGTAGGACTCCTGGCGCGAGGCCAGCGTGCGCTGGGTCAGGTCCATCTGGACCTCGGCCGCGCGCAGGTTGAAATACGCCTGCGCGACCGAGCCCACCAGCGTGATGTGCACGCTCTTCTGCGCCTGCTCGGTCGACAGGTACTGCTGGTACGCCGCCTCGGACAGGCTGCGCAGCCGGCCGAACAGGTCGATCTCGAACGTGGTCAGGCCGATGCCGGCCTGGTAGTTGCTGCTGATGGAGCCCGCGCCCGGCGCCCGCATGTTGGCGGGCAGGTGCTGGCGCTGGCCCTGGATGCCGGCGCCAATGCTGGGCCACTGCGCGCCGCGCTGCACGCCGTATTGCGCGCGCGCTTCTTCGACGCGTTGCACGGCCACGCGCAGGTCGCGGTTGTTGGCCAGCGACAGCTCGATCAGGCGCTGCAGGCGCGGATCGCGGAAGAACTCGCGCCAGCCGATCTCGGCGGCCGGCGTGCCGGCCTGCGGCTCCACCGAGGCCGCGGGTTGCGTGCCCAGCGCGGTCGGCTTGGCGTAGGCGCCGTACTGCACCTTGGGCTGGTCCGGCCAGTTGCCGGACACTGGCGCGTCGGGACGCTTGTAATCAGGCGCCAGCGAGCAGCCGGCCAACGCCACCGCCACGAAGGCGGACAAGGCGGTCTGTTTGTACATCAGGGCTTTCATACCTTGCCCTCCTGGCCACCATGGGGTTGAGCGGATTGTTGCGCGCCGGAAGCCTCGGCGGCCTTCTTGGCGGCCTGTTCTTCCTCGTACGCCTTCAGTTCGGCGCCCAGCAGGCGGGGCTTGGTCTTGAACAGGCCCAGCACCACCACGAAGAAGGTCGGCACGAACATCACGGCGAAGGGCGTGGCGGCAAGCATGCCGCCCAGCACGCCCAGGCCCACCGCGCGCTGGCTGGCGGCGCCGGCGCCGGTGGCCATGGCCAGCGGCACCACGCCCAGGATGAAGGCCAGCGAGGTCATCAGGATGGGCCGGAACCGCAATCGCGCGGCCTCGACCGCCGCCTCGTACAGCCCCATGCCGCGCGCGTACTGGTCCTTGGCGAATTCCACGATCAGGATGGCGTTCTTGGCCGCCAGCCCGATCACGGTCACCATGCCCACCTGGAAGTACACGTCGTTGGACATGCCCAGCGCGCTGACCAGCGCCACCGCACCCAGCATGCCCAGCGGCACCACCAGCATGACCGACAGCGGAATGGCCCAGCTTTCATACAGCGCGGCCAGCACCAGGAACACGACCAGCAGCGACAGGCCCATCAGGATCGGGGCCTGGTTGCCGGCCTGGCGTTCCTGATAGGACAGGCCGTTCCACTCGAAGCCGTAGCCCGGCGGCAGCTGCGCCACCAGGCGCTCCATCTCGGCCATGGCATCGCCGGTGGTGTAGCCCGGCGCGGCATTGCCGCCGATACGGATAGCCTCGTAGCTGTTGTAGCGCACCACCTGGACGGGACCCTGCTTCCATTCGGCCGTGACGAAGGACGACAGCGGCACCATGCCACCCTGCAGGTTGCGGGCGTTCAGCGCCAGCACATCCTTGAGCTGCATGCGGTACGGCGCGTCGGCCTGCACCCAGATGTTCTGCATCCGGCCCAGGTTGGGGAACTTGCTCAGGTAGGCCGAGCCGACGGCGGTGGAAATCAGCGCCGCCGCCTCGTTGAAGTCCACGCCCAGCGCGGCCGCCTTCTCGCGGTCGATGTTCAGGCTGAGCTGCGCGCCCGGTCCCAGGCCGGTGATGCGGACCTGCGACAGCACCGGGCTCTGCATCGCCAGGCCCATCAGCTGGCCGGTGGCCGCGGCCAGTGCGTCGGTCCCGGCAGCGCCGCGATCCTGCAGGCGGAAGTCGAAGCCGGTGGCGTTGCCCAGCGCGGAGATGGCCGGCGGCACCAGGGTGAACACCATGGCGTCGTGGATGCCCATCAACTGCTGCTGGAAGGCGTTGAAGGCGATGGCGCCTGCGGAATCCTCGCTGCCCTTGCGCTTGCTGAAATCCTTGAGCGTGGTGAAGGCAATGGCGGCGTTCAGGCCGTTGCCGTTGAAGCTATACCCCTGGATCGCAATGACGTTCTCGACCGCCGGGATCTTCATGAAGTAGTCTTCGACCTGCTTGAGCACGTCGACAGTCCGGTTGGCCGTGGCGCCGGTGGGCAGCTCGATGTTGCTGACCACGTAGCCCTGGTCTTCCTCGGGCAGGAACGAAGACGGCAGGCGCAGGAACAGCCAGCCCAGCAGCACGACCAGCAGCACGAAGGCCAGCATCATGCGGCCGCCCTTGTGCAGGACGCGCGCCACCCAGTTCTGGTAGCTGTGCGTGGTGGCGTCGAACTTGCGGTTGAACCAGCCGAAGAAGCCCTTCTTTTCCTCATGGTGCCCCTTGGGGATGGGCTTGAGGATGGTGGCGCACAGCGCCGGGGTGAAGGTCAGCGCCAGCAGGGCCGAGAAGAAGATCGACACGGCCATGGCCACCGAGAACTGGCGGTAGATCACGCCCACCGACCCGCTCATGAAGGCCAGCGGCAGGAACACAGTCACCAGCACCAGCGTGATGCCGACGATGGCGCCGCTGATCTGGGGCATGGCTTTCTTGGTGGCCTCCTTGGGCGGCAGGCCCTCGGTGGCCATGATGCGCTCCACGTTCTCGACCACCACGATGGCGTCGTCCACCAGGATGCCGATGGCCAGCACCATGGCGAACATGGTCAATACGTTGATGGAGAAGCCCAGCCCCAGCATCACCGCGAATGTCCCCAGCATGGCCACCGGCACCACCAGCGCCGGGATCAGGGTATAGCGCACGTTCTGCAGGAACAGGTACATCACCAGGAACACCAGCACCATGGCTTCCACCAGGGTGTGCAGCACCTGCTCGATCGACACCTGCACGTAGGGCGCGGTGTCATAGGGAATGGAATACGTGATGTTGCCCGGGAAATACTTGGCCAGCTCGTCCATCTGCTTGCGCACGCCCTGGGCCGTGGCCAGCGCGTTGGCGTTGGGCGACAGCACGACGGCGAAGGCGGCAGTGGGCTTGCCGTTCAGGCGGGCGCCGAACTGGTAGTTGTCGGCGCCGACCTCGATGCGTGCCACGTCGCGCAGCAGCACCTTGGAACCGTCGGTATTGGCGCGCAGCACGATCTTGCCAAAGCCCTCGATCGTGGACAGCTGGCCGTTGGCGGTCACCGTGGCGGTGATGCGCTGCGAATCCGGGTTAGGCGGCGAACCGACGCTGCCGCCCGAGATCAGGATGTTCTGCGCGGAAATCGCCTGGTTGACCTCGGCCATGCTCATGTTAAAGCCGACCAGCTTGGCGGGATCGACCCAGATGCGCATGGCGCGCGGCGCCGCGAACAGCTGGAACTGGCCGACGCCGGGCACGCGCGAGATCGGGTTCTGGACATTGCGGGCGATATAGTCGGCCAGCGCGGTCTGGTCGAGCGAACCGTCGGTGGACGACACCGTCACCACCAGCAGGAAGCCCGTGCTGGTCTGCTCGTACTTCAGGCCCTGCTGCTGCACGGCGGTGGGCAGCTGCGCGATCACGTTGGACACGCGGTTCTGCACATCCACCTGCGCCAGATCGGGGTCTCGTCCGGGCGCGAAGGTAGCGGTGATGGTCGAGGTGCCGTAGGAATCGCTGACCGATTCGTAGTACAGCAGGCCCTTGGCGCCGTTGAGCTTGTCCTCGATGATAGAGGTCACCGACTGAGCCACCTCCTTGGCGGACGCACCCGGATAGGTAGCCGTGATGGTGATGGCGGGCGGTGCCACGTTCGGGTACTGCGACACCGGCATGCTGGGGATTGCCAGCACACCCGCAAGCAGGATGAACAGGGCGACGACCCAGGCGAAAATTGGTCTTTCAATAAAGAATTGCGGCATGTGGGCGGACTCTGAAAGCGATGCTCACTGAAGGGGAACGCGGCGCCTGGTAGGCGCCGCGAGCCGCTTAGGACTTCTGGCCTGCGGCCGGGTCTTGCTTGGCAGGCTCCTGCTTGGCGGGCGCGCCGTCGGCCGGCTTGGCCGGCTGCTGCGCAGCGGGCTGGCCGGCGGGCGCGGCGCCCGGCTGGCCGCCGGCCTTCCACGGGCTGGCTTGCACCGGCGCGCCGGGGCGGATCTTCTGGAAACCCTCGACTACCACCGTGTCGCCGGCCTTCAGGCCGCTGGTGACGATCCAGTTGGTCTTGATGGCGCCGCCGGTGGTCACCGGCACCTGCTCGACCTTGTTTTCCTTGTTGACCAGCATCAGGCTCTGGGCGCCGTCGGGCGTGCGCTGCAGCGCCTGCTGCGGCACCAGCAGCGCCTTGTCGTCCACGCCCTGCTCCAGCCTAACGCGCACATACATGCCCGGCAACAGCACGTTGTCCGGGTTCGGCACTTCGGCGCGCAGGTTGACCTGGCCGGTGGTCGGGTCGACCGTGATGCCGGTGAACAGCAGCTTGCCCGGGTGCGGGTACTCGGAACCGTCTTCCAGCACCACCGTGGCGCGGGCGGCGTCCTTGCCGACCTGCTGCAGCTTGCCGCTGGCGAAGGCGCGGCGCAGCGCCGCCAGATCCGTGGTGGACTGGTTGAAGTCGATATAGATGGGGTCGAGCTGCTGCACCGTGGCCATCTGCGTGGCCGAGGTGCCCTCGACCAGCGCGCCCTCGGTGACCAGCGGCTTGCCGATGCGCCCGGTGATGGGCGAGGTCACGTCGGTATAGCCGAGGTTGATCGAGGCGTTGTCCTGCGCCGCCTTGGCGGCGGCCACGGCGGCGTCGGCCTGGCGGTACGACGCCACGGCGTTGTCGTATTCCTGCTTGCTGACCGCGTTGGCCTTGACCAGCGGCGCGTAGCGATCGGCCAGCACCTTGGCGCTGAACAGATTGGCCTGCGCCTGCTTGAGCTGGGCGGTGGCCTGATCGTAGGCGGCCTTGTATGGCGCCGGATCGATCTTGAAGAGCAGCTGCTTCTCCTGGACATCGCCGCCCTGCTCGAAAGCGATCTTCTGGACGATGCCGGTCACCCGCGCGCGGATCTGCGCGTCGCGGACCGCATCGACACGGCCAGGCAGCTCGGCCACGATCGGCGTGCGCTCAGGCTGGACCGTGATGACGCTGACCTGGGGCATGCCGGGGTTCATCTGCGGCTGCTCGCCGCAACCAGCCAACAGCAGCGCCAGCGCGCCACCCGAAAGAGCCAGACCTGAAACACGTTTAGGCGAAAACCGCATCGAAACCCCCGCGTAGTATGCCGCGTCAAGTAAGCAAGATCGTCAGGCGCCCGCGTGCAGCCACGGCCAGTGCAAGATCCGCGCCGGGGCGGGTGCCTGAATAGCCCAATAATGTAACTCAGTTATCAGGCGATCCAAGGGTTTTCGAGGGGGATTTGGCGCAGTTGTGCGAGTGCGGACGCCAAATTTGGCGCGGCGCCACACATATGAAGAGGCGTTCGCCGCAAGAATGGGGGCCGGGCAGGCGGACGCCTTGAGACCAGCGGCGGGACGTCTTGCTGCGGAAAACGGGGTACGCCTGGCGGAGAGCACGCCTTGCCGCGAATGGCGAGTGACCCCGCGCACATGGGCGCGGGCCGTGCCCCCCCCTTTGCCCGTCAGGGTTCGGCGAATTCCCGGAGCTTGCCCAGGAAGACGTAGCCGATGCCGTGCACGGTATGCAGCGGCAACTGGTCGCCGGCATCGCCCACCTTGCGGCGCAACCGGCAGATGGCGACATTCAGCGTGCGCATCTTGGTGTGCTGCCGCATGGCCACCAACTCGGACCGCAACAGCTCGCGCCTCGGGTTGCGCAACAGACACAGGAAGCAGGCGCGCTCGAGTTCGGACAGGTCGAGGCGGCCGCCTCGGGGCGTGAGCAGCGTCCAGCCGCCGTAGCGCAACGTCCACCAGCCTTCCAGCCTGTCACTGGCGGCCATCAGGCCATCAACGGGCGCAACGCCTTGGACGGCATGGACCGGCGCGGCCAGGGGCGCGCCGGAAACAGACAGAACGGGCTCGGATTGGGCATGGACGATCACGGCTGGCTCTCCACCGGACTCGGCACCGCGCAATCCGCGGTTTCCGGGCGCCGGAAACAAAAAATGCAACTTGTTCGAGAGACTAACGGGCTTGCAAGCCGGATTTCCCCTTGCTACGCCAGGATCAGACCAATCCCCTTAAATTGAGCTCGTATCAGCTGGATGTCCTAAGTTTTCTCCGCCCTGCTGCTGCCCTATATCAATGGCGATTGCCATTGCGATGGATGTCGTGGGCGACAAAACAACTGTCCTCGGTCGGACGGTCCAGCACGCCCGGCCGGGCCAGGGTCAGGCGGATATCCGACAGGCCGGACTCCCAGTGCTCGCGCATGGCCTCGGTGCCGAACTCATAATCCTTGGAATAGCGTTCGCGGTGCTTGGACTCGTAGATCAGGTTGACGATGTTGGTCGCCGGCGTGTGCGACAACCGGCGCAGCTCTTCCAGGTCGGCCGCGCCGCGCTCGGATTCGGGCAGGCGCGCCAGCAGCTTCTGCAGGCCGTGGCGCAGCTTGAGCACCCGGCGCAGCTGGTCGGTCACCAGGCGGGTCCGGCTGGAATACTGGATGTCCTTCTGCCGCTCGGCCACTTCTTCCAGCGAGGTCGGCAGACCGCCGCGCGCCGGCCACAGATCGACCTGGAAAGCCAGCGTGTCGCGCATGTTCTCTGCGCCCACCACCTGGGCCAGCGGCGTGTTGGACACCACGCCCCCGTCCCAGTAGTGCTCGCCATCGATCTCCACGGATGGGAAGCCCGGTGGCAACGCGCCGGAAGCCATGACGTGCTCGGGTCCGAGCCGGTCCTTGCGGCTGTCGAAATAGGCGAAGTTGCCGGTCCGCACATTGACCACGCCAAAGCTGGCGCGCACCGAGCCCGCGTTCAGCAGGTCGAAGTCGACGAACTGGCGCAGCGTGTCGGCCAGCGGAGACGTATCGTAGAAGCTGGTGGAGGCCGCCCCCTGCCCATGCAGCAGATAGGGCGGCGGAAAGCGCGGCTTGAAGAAGCCAGGCTGACCGGACACCAGTGCATGGAAGGCGGACAGCTGGCCGTTCATGGCCGGCGAGCCGAAGCCGAACGGAATGCCCTCGAACATGCCGGCCAGCGTATCGCCCCAGGGCACGGCGGCGAAACCGGTCGGCCGGCAGATCGTCTCCCAGAAACCGCGCAGCCGCGCCACGCGCTCATCCTCGGGGGAACCGGCGATGATGGCGGCGTTGATCGAACCGATGGAAATGCCCGCCACCCAGTTGGGGCGGATGCCGGCCTCGTGCAGGCCCTGGTACACCCCGGCCTGGTAGGCCCCCAGGGCGCCGCCGCCCTGCAGCACCAGGGCGACCGTGTCGTAGGACTGCGCGCCGCCGGAATCCGCGGCGGCGCGGCTCGGGCTGTCGGCGTCGGCCGGGGCGGTCTTGGACTTGCGGCGCGGGCTGTCTGCGTCGGCCGGGGCGGCCTGGGGCTTGCGGGACGGGCGTGCCGTGCTCATGCGGGGCTCCTCAAGGCTTGGACTTGTCCGGTCCCTGCGGCGCGGCCACGCCGGCGCGGAACGGATACTTCGAGAACACCTGGGCGACGGCCTTTTCCACGCTCTGCTGCGACGTGGCCATCTCGGGATTGCGCACCTCGCCCACGGCCACTCCTTCCCATACCAGCTGCTTGCGGCGCGCGTCGACCAGGTCGATGTTCAGCGTGCCCTCGGTGTACTGATAGACGGTGTCGCCCCAGCCATAGCCGGGCCAGCCGCCATAGAAGCCGCTGCGATAACCGTAATAAGGACCGATGGCCGGCGGCGCCTCGGTGACCTGGGTCTTCTGTTGCAGCTTGCCGTTGAAATTGATCAGCAGGTCCGGGTCGGCGGCGCTGTAGACGTAGCCGCGCATTTCCATCTGGCCGCGCGTGGCGTCTTTCAGGCGCTCGGTCAGCAGGCTGCTGTAGCCAGCCTTGTCCGTGCCCAGCGGGCTCATGTAGCCGAAGGTGCGATAGCGCGAGAAATCCGCCTTCTGGTCGTAGTCGCTGCGTATCGACGGTCCGGTGGCGCAGGCCGACAGCAGCGCGGCCAGGCAGCCCGCGGCCAGCAAGGTTGAGGCTTTCATGATCCAGTCTCCAGGAATCCGAGGCCAGCACATAGTGCCGCGAAGCCCGCAAAGTTTCAATGACGCCTCTCATTCCCATTGCGCCCTCGCCGCCCGGGCCGGCCGTCCATTACACTGCAAGCCTTCAATCGGAACTGAACGGACCTCACCGCCATGTTGGAACTCGACGGCTCGATCTGGCTGCGCTCCGGCGCCCAGACCTGGGGCGGCAAGAACCGCATCGACCTGCTCGCCCAGATCGACGCCACCGGCTCGATCACCGCCGCCGCGCGCGCCGTGGGCATGAGCTACAAGGGCGCGTGGGACGCCATCGACGCCATGAACAACCTGGCGGGCGAACCGCTGGTGCTGCGGGCGGCCGGCGGCCGGGGCGGCGGCGGCACGCAGCTGACCGACCGCGCGCGCCGCCTGATCGCGACCTTCCGCGCGCTGGAAGCCGAACACCGCAAGTTCATGGAAAACCTGACGCGCGCCGGCCTGGACGCCAGCGGCGACATCGACCTCATGAGGCGCTTCATGCTTAAAACCTCCGCACGCAACCGGCTGATGGGCACCGTCGTCGGCATCACGCCGGGCGCGGTCAACGACGAAATCCGCCTGCGCATCGCCGGCGGCCAGACGCTCACCGCCACCATCACCCGCGAAAGCACCCAGGAACTGGGCCTGGCCGACGGCAAGGAAGCCATCGCCCTGATCAAGGCATCCTCGGTGATCGTGGGCGTGCCCGGCAAGGGCCTGCGCCTGTCTGCCCGCAACCAGCTGCCGGGCGCCGTCTCGGCCGTGCGCCCCGGCGCGGTGAACAGCGAGATCCTGATCCAGCTCGATGGCGGCGCCACGGTGGCCTCCATCGTCACCAATGAAAGCGCGCAGGAACTGGGCCTGAAACAGGGTTCGCCGGCCGTGGCCATCTTCAAGGCCTCGAACGTGATCCTGGGCGTGCTGGACTAAGCGGTCCCGCACAGGCCGGGAAGCGTTCCGCACGGGCCGGGAACCGGCCCGCGGCGGTCTCGCGCCAGCGGGCCAGCGTCGATCAATCAGACGGCGATCCGGTCGCCGTCACAATCCCACGTCTTCATCCCGGCGGCGCACGCGGCCGTCGCGCAGCTCGAACACCTCGTCGGCCAGCGCCTCGACGTCGGCCGGATCGTGCGTGATCAGCAGCATCGGCACGTCCAGCCTGCGCTGCAGCGCGTCCAATTCCTGCCGCATCTTGCCGCGCAGCTGTGAGTCCAGCGCCGAGAACGGCTCATCCAGCAGCAGGATGTCGGGTTCCAGCATCAGCGCCCGCGCCAGCGCCACGCGCTGCTTCTGGCCGCCCGATATTTCGCTGGGGTAGCTGCCCACGATGGCGCCCAGCTCGAAGGCGTCGACCCAGCGCCGCGCCTGCTCGCTGACCTGCTTGCGCGGCGGATTGCGCCAGCCGCGCCGCATGCCGAAAGCGATGTTCTGCGCCACCGTCAGGTGCGGGAACAGCGCATAGTCCTGGAACAGATAGGCCACGCGGCGCGACTGCGGCGGCAGGCAGACGCCTTGCGCCGAATCGAACAGGGCGCGGCCGTTGATGTCGATGCGGCCGGCGTCCGGCCGCAGCAGGCCGGCCACGGCCCGCAGGGTCAGGCTCTTGCCCGCGCCGGACGGGCCGAACAGCGCGATGCGCTTGGACTTGGACGTGACATCCACGTCCAGCGCGAAATGCCGGTCGCCGGACACCATGCGCTTCTGGATCTGTATGGCGACGCTCATCGTGCCCCCGAATCACGCCGGCCGGACACCGGCACCAGCCGGCCCGCCAGCAGCAGGACCACCACGCAAGTCACGGACGTAACCAGCACCAGCAGGTTGGCGGTGGCATCGTCGCCCGCCTGCACCGCCTCGTAGATGGCGACCGACAGCGTCTGGGTGCGGCCCGGCAGGTTGCCGGCGATCATCAGCGTGGCGCCGAATTCGCCCAGCGCCCGCGCGAAGGCCAGCAGCACGCCAGCGGCGATGCCGCGCGCGGCCAGCGGCAGCGTCACGCGGAAGAACACCCCCGCCTCGCACACGCCCAGCACCCGCGCCGCGTTCTCCAGCTGCGCATCGACGTTTTCGAACGCCGCGCGGGCCGACTTGAACACCAGCGGAAACGCCACCACGGCGGCGGCGATGACGGCGCCCTGCCAGGTGAACACCAGTTCGATGCCCCAGCCGGCCAGCGTCTCGCCCAGCACGCCGCGACGGCCCAGCAGCACCAGCAGGTAGTAGCCCAGCACCGTGGGCGGCAGCACCAGCGGCAGCGTCAGCAACGCGTCCAGCAGGTCGCGGCCCCGCCAGCGCCAGCGCGACAGGCCATAGGCGGCGGCGGTGCCGGCCACCGCGGCCAATAAGGTGGCCCACCCCGCCACTTTCAAGGAAAGCAGCAGGGGCACCCAGACAGAATCACTCATCGACGCATGCGCTCAGGCGGAATCAGGGCTTCTGGAAGCCGTAGCGCGACAGTATCTCCTGGCCGGCGGGCGAAAGCACATAGGCCACGAAGCTCTGGGCTTCCTTGGCGGCGGCTTCGCGCGCGGTCACGGCGATGGGATAGGTGACGGGCGTCTGCGACGGCACGCGCACGGCGACCTTGACCTTGTCGGCCATGATGGCGGCGTCGGTGGCGAACACGAAGCCGGCGTCGACCTCGCCGCGCGACACATAGTCCAGGCTCTGGCGCACGTTCTGCGCCAGCACGCTCTTGGCCTGCACGGCATCCCACAGGCCAGCGGCCTGCAGCGCGCCCTGCGTGTAGCGGCCCACCGGCACCGAGGCCGGATTGCCGTAGGCGATGCGCTTGATGTCGTCGCGTGTCAGGTCCTTCAATGCGGTGATGTTGGCGCGGCTGTCGGTCGGGACGATCAGCACCACCTGGTTGGCGGCGAAGTCCACGCGCGAGGCGGGCTTGACGGCCTTTTCCTCGACCGCCTTGTCCATGGCCTTCTGGTCGGCCGAGGCGAACACGTCGGCCGGCGCGCCCTTGACGATCTGCTGCAGCAGCACGTCGGAGGCGCCGAAGTTCAGGACCACCTTGGTGCCGGCATGCTCTTTTTCATAGGCGGCGGCCACGTCCTTGAACGCGTTGGTCAGGCTGGCGGCGGCGGACACGACCAGCTCACCGGCGCTGGCGTTGGCGCCCCACAGGGTGGCCAGCGCAAAGGCGGCGGCCAGGGTCGGGCGCAGGTTCGGACGTTTGACGGACATCTTGCTCTCCAGAGCGATCGGGTTGTCTATTGGTCACGAAATATATATAGGTATATAGCGAACGTCAATTTAGACCCTGTAGCGACTTGAGGCATGTCAAACAAGGGAAAAGGCGCCGCGCGTCAGCCCCGGTCGACGACCGTGACGCGGACCGAGGCCGGCGCCAGCGCGGCGCGCAGGCTGTCCAGCGCCCGTTCGGGCTGAGCCGCGCCGCACATGAACACATCCAGCGCCGCGTAGCCGTGCTCCGGCCAGGTGTGGATGCTGATATGGGACTCGCTGAGCATGACCACGCCGGTCACGCCCGCCCCTACTCCGAAATGATGGAAATGCGCGCTCAGCACGCGCGCGCCGGCGGCTTCGGCGGCCGCCAGCAGCTGGCGCTCCAGCGCGGCGGCGTCGGTCAGGCCGGCGGCGGCCACGCCGTGGAAATCGGCCAGCACATGGCGGCCGGGCGTGGCGTGGACCGTCACTTGTGCGACCCGCTGGACCAGCCGGTGCTGGAGGAACTTCCGCCCCAGGTGCTGCCGCTGGTGCCCGTGCCGCCGAAGCGCGCGCCCGGCGCGCTGGCGCCGGTGGTGGCCAGCACCACGATCACGGCATAGACGGTGTAGATGAACTTGCCCATCGTCTTATTCGCCCCTGCCGGAAAGCTTGTCCGCCAGCTTGGCCGGCAGCCACAGAAAGGCCAGCCCGATCAGCGACGGCAGCAGCCGGCCTTCTAGGATGTTGTCGAAATTCAGGAAGGCCAGGACGATGGTCGCGATCCAGGCCCAGCCGGCGTAGGCGCCGGACTTGCCCCCGTCGATCGACGACTTCAGCTTCGCCAGCTCCGGCCGCTTGAACCATTCGGCCAGTTGCGCCGCCGACACCGGCGTGGACGCGGACCAGCCCAGCTCGGCCCCGCCCTGCTCGCGCGTCAGCTTGAAACTACCCGTCTGGTAGTCGGTGATCTGGGTGCTGTCGCCGACCTTGACGCGCCAGTTGAACGCGCCCAGCGCCAGCTCCACCCGCGAGGTGTAGTCGTGCAGCTTGCGGTACTGGCGCGACTGCCAGCGCACAGTGGACGCATTGACCAGGCTGGGCCAGGTATCGCAGACCTTGACGCGCTCCCAGCCGTCATCGGTCTCGACCAGCCACAGAAAACCCTTGGCCGGGTTGAACATCAGGTATTCGATCCACTGCGACGGTTCCTCGGGATCCGGGTCCGCGCATCTCATCAGGCCGATCAGGCTGTAGTCGGCGCCGTCGATGCTGGCCATCTCGCCCAGCGCCAGCGTGGTCTTGATGGACTTGAGCTTGCGCGCCTTCTCGATGACCTCGGCCTTCTCGCCGGCACAGTCCACGGTCGAGCCGCAGGACGGGCACACCACCTGAGTCGCCATCGCCGCCACGAAGCTGATGGAGCCGCCGCAATTGGGGCAGTCCAGCGCCTTGATCTGGCCACGGAAGCGCCCCGCCGTCTCGCGCACCTGATCGGCGTTGCGCAGCGAGGCGGCCTGCATGTCGGACAGTTCGAACGCGCGGCCGATGTACAGCTCGGGCTCGGGCCCGTCGGAATAGTCCAGCGTCAGGAAGGCGTCCAGGCTGCGGAAGTCGGCCACCTTGGCCTGCCAGCCGCCATCGGCCACGAAGGGCAGCTCGCCCTGCGTGCCGCCGGCCGCGCAGGTGCGGATGTCGGAGGCCACGTAGTTCTGGCCGTCCAGCTTGAAGAAGAAGCCCGGCTTGATCTGGTCAAAGGCCGGCATCTCCCTGGCAGTCTTGGCGCGCCGCCGCCGCGTCACCGCGTACTGGCCGGACGCATCGGACAGCCAGCCGTCCGAGCCGTCCTCGAACCAGAGGTACCACTCGTTCCAGAAACCGTCGTCGTAGCGCATCTGGATGCGGCCGACCACGTCGAAGCGCTTGTTCTCGTACTTGCCGGCCGCGCCCAGGCAGATCGGCGAGTAGTCCTCCAGCACCTCGGCCGCCTCGCCGATGCGGCGCACCGAGGCGGCATCCTTGAGCAGCGTGCTGCGGCAGGCGCCGCAAACCGCCATGACGGAGGCGGCGGACGTGAACGAGACGGGAGCGCCGCACTGCGGGCACAGGACCTGCTGCATGGGTTCGGAGGATGCTCTGGTGCGGTCTGGGATCAGCTGGTGAGTTTCTTGAGCACGTCGGCCTTGGCCGCGTCATAGTCGGCCGCGGTGATCAGGCCCTTGTCGAGCAGGTCCTTGAGCTGCTGCAGCTTCTGCACCGGATCGACGGCGGCCGGCGCCGGCTGCGCGGCAGGCTGGGCGGCCGGCCCTGCCGCCGCCGCGCCCAGCCCCTGCGCCATGGTCTGGCCCAGCGCCGCGCCCGCGGCCAGGCCGGCGCCGATGCCGGCGATGCCGCCTTCGTTCTGCGCCGCCATCGGAATGGCCGTGGCCGTCTGGTACTGGGTGAACTTGGCCAGGTCGCCGGCCATGCCCATGGAGATCCGCGTGTCCAGCGCCTTCTGCAGCTCTTCGGGCAGCGACACGTTCTCGACGGTGAAGTTGTCCAGCTTGACGCCGTAGCGCTCGAAGGTCGGCGCCAGCTGCTCGCTGATGCTCTGCGACATCAGGCCCTGGTTGCCGGCCATGTCCAGGAACGGCACCTTGGAGCCGCCCAGCGCCGTGGTCATGGCGGCGACCACCATGTTGCGCAGCTGCAATTCCAGGTCGTCAACCGTGTACACGTCGCGCGTGCCGCTGATTTCGCGGTAGAAGATGCCGGGATCGGCGATCTGGTACGAGTACACGCCGAAGGCGCGCAGGCGCACCATGCCGAACTCGCTGTCGCGCAGCGTCACCGGCTGGGCCGTGCCCCAGCGCCGGCCCAGCTGCAGGCGCGTGCTGAAGAAGATCACGTCGGACTTGAAGGGCGACTCGAACAGCTTGTCCCAGTTCTTCAGGTACGTCAGGATCGGCAGCGTCTGCGTGGTCAGCTTGTACATGCCGGGGCCGAACACGTCGGCCACCTTGCCTTCGTTGACGAACACCGCCATCTGCGACTCGCGCACCGTCAGGCTGGCGCCGTACTGGATTTCGAAATCCTGCATCGGATGGCGCCAGGCGAGCACGCCGTCGCGATCCTCGTTCCACTGCAGGATGTCGATAAATTGCTTGCGGATAAATGAACCGAGACTCATGGCCAGTCCTCCTGTTGCGATTCCGGTGCCGCGCCCGATCAGGTCAGGCAGGCGGCGTTGACGATGCCCGCCGCCAGCGAGACGGCGCCCATCAGCCCGCCCATGGCGACGTTGTTTTCCTGGATGGCGTCATTCATGCCGCGCACGCATTGCGCCACCGCCACGTAGACCACGATCTGCACGACCAGCGCGGCCAGGCCCCAGACCAGGAACATGATGAAGCTGGCATGGACGGCGATGCTGGAGCAGAGCGTGAGCGAAAAGCCCACCAGCGCGCCGCCATAGGACAGCGCGGCGGCGATGTTGCCTTCGCGGATCAGGTCGAATTCCTTGTAGCGCGTCACGGCGGTATAGATCGCCGTGAACAGTCCCAGCATGACGAGCGCCGAGACGATGTAGATCAGATAGGTCACTGCAGGATGCATGGTTGCCCCTCCCCAATTGCGCGAAGTATATACGGCGCCTTCGATATACTCCGAGTGCATTTTTCCTGTCGGATCCTCCATGCGCGATCGCGTCCTCATCCTGTCGGTCCTCATCGTCGCCTCCTGCGGCCTGGGCTACGAGCTCATCAGCAGCGCGCTCGCCAGCTATTTGCTGGGCGATTCGATCCTGCAGTTCTCCTCGGTCATCGGCTGCTATCTGTTCGCCATGGGCATCGGCTCGTGGTTGTCAAAATATGTAAAAGATGAAGACGTTCTGAATCGCTTCATCGACGTGGAGCTGCTGGTCGCGCTGCTGGGCGGCGTGTCGGCCGCCGTGCTGTTCCTGGTGTTCGCCTGGCTGGCGGCGCCGTTCCGCGCCGCGCTCTACGTGGGCGTGTTCGTCATCGGCCTGATGGTGGGCATGGAGATCCCGCTGGTGATGCGCGTGTTCAACCAGCGCAAGGCCGAGTTCCGCGAAATCGTCAGCCGGGTGCTGACCTTCGACTACCTGGGCGCGCTGGCCGTGTCGCTGGTCTTTCCGCTGCTGCTGGCGCCCAAGCTGGGCCTGCTGCGCACCAGCTTCCTGTTCGGCATGCTGAACGCCGGCGTGGCGCTGTGGACCACCTGGCTGTTCCGCGCCGAAGTGCGCCGGCCGGCCGAGCGCGCGGTGCGCGGCGGCGTGGTGCTGGGCCTGTTGACGCTGGGCTTCGTCTATTCCGGCCACATGACGGCCTGGGCCGAGAAAGGCCTGTACGGCGACGACATGGTCCATGCCGAGACCACGCCCTACCAGCGCCTGGTGGTCACGCGCTGGCACGACGACCTGCGCCTGTACATCAACGGCAACCTGCAATTCTCTTCGCGCGACGAGCATCGTTACCACGAAGCCCTGGTGCATCCCGGCCTGCTGGCCCTGCCCTGGGCCCGCAACGTGCTGGTGCTGGGCGGCGGCGACGGGCTGGCGGTGCGCGAGATCCTCAAGCACCCGAACGTCGAACACGTCACGCTGGTGGACCTGGACCCGGCCATGACGGGCCTGTTCTCGCGCTCCGAACCGCTGGTCAAGCTGAACCAGGGCGCGCTCAAGGATCCGCGCGTCACCGTCATCAACGACGACGCCGGCCGCTGGCTGGAAAGCCATGCCGAGGTCTACGACTACATCGTGGTCGACTTCCCCGACCCGTCCAACTTCGGCCTGGGCCGGCTGTACTCGGTGCCGGTCTATCATCTGATGGCGCGCCACCTGGCCGAGAACGGCTACATGGTGATCCAGTCCACCTCGCCGTACTTCGCGCCACGCTCGTTCTGGAGCGTGGACGCCACGCTCAAGGAAGCCGGCCTGCACACCTGGCCCTACCATGCCTACGTGCCGTCCTTCGGCGACTGGGGCTTCATCCTGGCCGGCAAGCGCCGCGACTACACGCCTCCGGAAAAAGTCACCGTGCCCGCGCGCTACCTGGACCCGGCCACGCTGCGCGAGCTGTTCCACTTCCCCGCCGACATGCCCGCGCTGGCCATGCCACCGAACCGCCTGAACGAACAGTCCCTCGTGCGCTACTTCGACGAAGACTGGCGCAAGGTCATCCGCTGATGCAGCGCCGCGCGTTCCTGCTGGGCGCGACCGCCGCGGCCGCCATCGCCGGCGGCGCCGGCTACCTGCGCGCGCGCATCGTCGAGACGCCGGCCCAGGTCCGCTATCCCGGCATGCAGGCCGGCCACGCGCTGCGCGACGGCGCCGCGCTGCCCGAGCCCACGGACGCGCGCGCCTGCGGCGTGGCCATCCTGGGTTCCGGCGTCGCCGGCCTGTCCTGCGCCTGGAAACTGGCGCGCGAGGGTCATGCGGATTTCGTCGTGGTCGCGGGGCCGGAATACGCCGGCAACGCCGCCGGCGGCGCGCAGGACGGCCTGGACTATCCGACGGGCGCGCACTACCTGCCCCTGCCCTCGCGCGAATCGACCCATGTGCGCGAGATGCTGGCCGACTTCGGCCTGATCGAGCGCGACGCCGGCGGCGACGCCCCCTACTACGACGAAACCGCGCTGGTCCATTCGCCGCAGGAACGGCTGCTGCGCGACGGCCGCTGGGAAGACAGTCTGCTGCCCATGCACGGCCTGCCCGAGGCCGATCTGGCGCAGCACCGCCGCTTCCTGGCCCAGGTGCAGGCCCTGCATACGCGGCGCGGCAACGACGGCCGCAAGGTCTTCGCCATCCCGCTGGCCCTGTCCTCGCGCGATCCGGCCTGGACCGCGCTGGACGGCATCACCTTCAGGCAATGGCTGGAACGCGAGGGCTATACCTCGCCGGCCCTGCGCTGGTACCTGGATTATTGCTGCCGCGACGACTACGGCGCGGACGCCGGCGCCGTGTCGGCCTGGGCCGGACTGCACTACTTCGCCGCGCGCGACGGCCATGCCGCCAACGCCGCCGAAGGCGCGGTGCTGACCTGGCCGGGCGGCCTGTCCGCACTGATGGCGCGCATGCGCGCGGCGATCAGCGCCAGGCTGGGCCATGACCGCTGGCTGCTGCCCGGCACGGCCGCGCGCATCCGCGAAACGCCGGCCGGCCCGCGCATCGCCTGCGTCGCCGATGACGGCGGCGCCTACGCCCTGCAGGCGCGCCGCGCCGTCTGCGCCATGCCGCTGTTCGTGGCGCAGCGCCTGCTGCCCGACATCCGCGCCTATGGCTACGACCCGGCGGTCCACGCCTCGCCGCGCGCGGCCTGGATGGTGTCGAACTTCGTCATGGACGGCTACCCGCTGGAAGCGCCCGGCGAACCGCTGTCCTGGGACAACGTGGTCTACCAGGGCCAGGGGCTGGGTTATGTGGTCTCCACGCACCAGCTGCTGCGGGTGGCGCGGTCGCCGCGCAGCGTCTTCACCGCCTATCACGCGCTGAATCGCCTGGCGCCCGCCGACGCGCGCCGCTGGCTCAGCCAGGCCAGCCCCGAAGCCTTGCGCGACGAAGCCGCCGCCGACCTGGTCGCCGCCTATGGCGAGGAATTCTGGCGCCGCGCGCGCCGGCTGGAAATCACCGTGCGCGGCCATGCGATGGCCACGCCGCATTGCGGCAGCCTGTCCAACGCCGGCCTGGCCGCGCTGCGGGACGTGGACGGCCCGATCCTGTTCGCCCACGCCGACCTGTCGGGCTATTCGGTGTTCGAGGAAGCGGCCTGGTGGGGCGTGACGGCGGCGGCGCGCATCCTGGGCGCGCGACCGGCCTGAAGAAACGGCAAGACCGCAAGAAGAAAAACCCGCCGCCGGTCCAGCAAAGACC
>NZ_JCBANG010000016.1:0-92727 GCF_059760905.1 Achromobacter sp. 1011811831 | reverse complement strand
TCGCGGCGGGACGGTAAAAATAAACGGTGCGGAGGCTGAATTACACCATGCCGGCGGGCAGGGCCGCGGCGGGCCTCAGGCGGCCGCGGCTTCCCGGGTGTCGACGATGTCGACCGAGAAGGTCAGCTCTGCGGTCTTTTCCAGCATGGCCGAGGCCGAGCAGTATTTCTCGTGCGATAGCTGCACCGCGCGCTCGACCGCGGCGCGGGGCAGGTCGCGGCCGGTCACGGTGAAAGCGAAGTGGATGCGGGTGAAGACCTTGGGGTCGGCGTCGGCGCGTTCGGCCTGGAGCTTGACGCTGCAGCCGCTCACCGCGTGCCGGCCGCGCTTGAGGATCAGGACCACGTCGTAGGCGGTGCAGCCGCCCGTGCCGGCCAGCAGCATTTCCATGGGGCGGGGCGCCAGGTTGTGGCCGCCGCCGTCCACGGCGCCGTCCATCACGGCCACGTGGCCGCTGCCGGTGCTGGCGGTGAAGAGCATGCCCGAGGGGCCGCCCCAGTCGATCGTGCATTCCATGTGCGTGTGTCCTTGAGCTTGAGCGCAGTCAATGGCTGATGATACCCGTTGCGTACAATCCCCAGCACGAGAGTCCCGCTCCGCGTCAGGGGCGTTCGACCAGATTTCCAGGAGTTGCTCATGCCCGCTGCCACCTTCCCGTCGTTTTCGCGTCGTTCCGGCCCGCTGGACGCGCTGCTGGCCGAGGCGGACCGCGCGCTGCGGGTGCTGTCGGGCAACGCCACCGCCGGCCGGCCGAACCCGGCCAGCGCCGAAGAACTGCCCACCGCGCTTTCCGACAAGGAAAAACGCCACGCGGCGGGGCTGATGCGGGTGAACCACGTGGGTGAGGTCTGCGCCCAGGCGTTATATCGCGGCCAGGCGTCGGTCTGCCGCGAACCCGCCGCCCGTGCCCTGTTGCTGGAAGCCGAGGCCGAAGAGGTCGATCATCTGGTCTGGTGCAATCAGCGCCTGACGGAACTGGGCAGCCGGCCCAGTCTGTTGAATCCCGTCTGGTATGCAGGCTCCTACGCCCTGGGCGTGGTGGCCAGCTATGCCGGGGTGCCGCGCAACCTGGGTTTCATGGCCGAAACCGAGCGGCAGGTCGAAGCCCACCTGGATGGCCACCTGCAGACCTTGCCGCCGCAGGACGAGCGCTCGCGCCAGATCGTGCGCAAGATGAAGGAAGACGAGGCACATCACCGCGCCAGCGCGGAAGCCGCGGGCGGCGTGCCTCTGCCCGCGCCCGTGCGCGGCGCCATGCGCGCCATGTCCAAGATCATGACCACGACGGCGTACTGGATCTGAGCGGTATCGGATTGCCGCCGTGCGCGACGGCAATCCGAACGGTGTTTGTTGCAGTGCGCAAAAAATGCCGCACAATGGTGCCTGAGCACCGGTTTGGTGCAAAATTCGATCGGGGATTACCCGAAATGCACCAGGGTATGCCCGAAAGGGGTTAACCCGTTAAGCAAAAACCCGGCGTTTGGGTAGATCGTTGATTCATGCGGGTTTGCGCAGCACCAGGCCGAACCTTGCTGCTAATTCACAACGCCCGACGCTCGCCATTCCAGGTTTAAAAATAATTCTTGCATCGCACAAAAAAGATCGGTACTATGCATCTCATCGGATGTTGAAACGCAGACGGCGCGGTGCAAACCCCGGATGCCAAGTCGAGCGAAAGCCGCTCCCAACATGCCACGGTTGTCTCCTCCACCCTCCTCCTTTGGTGGATTTAGCCCGAGATCTCACGATCTCGGGCTTTTTTTTATTTCTGCGAGATTTGTCCCTAATTTTATGGATGAGGCTCGGCCCGACAGCAAAACGTCAGGTCGCAGCCCCTGATCGATATTCGCGTTTTCCCTTGGAGATTTCGCATGCGCCGGGGCGGAAAGCTCTACAATTACCCGATGATGATTGTGTCGCCGCAATGCCGCGGTTTCACCGTATCCGACCGCCCTGTCGATCGGATCGGACGCGGATGGGTGGCCCGGCGCCGGGTGTTACGTTCTGTCCCGGTGATTTGCACTTCCTTATTGCTGCCATATATGAGCGTTACACCTGCCCCGGATAATGGCGGGCTTGTCTCGATAGACCAACCTGAGGTGACTCTGTGACCTGGCTGTACATCTGCGTGGTCGCGTTCATGGTGGGGGGACTCATCGTGGTGTCGGAGCGCTGGCATGGCGCATTCACCGGCGACAGCGATCTCAACAAGCCGCAAGCGAACCATTCCCGCGCCACGCCGCGCGTGGGCGGGCTGGCGGTGCTGGCCGGCACGCTGGCGGGCCTGCTGGTGCTGGGCCCGAGCAACATGACGCTGACCTGGCTGTGGCCGGCGCTGTTCGTGGCCGCGCTGCCCGTGTTCGTCGCGGGCCTGCTCGAAGACATCACCAAAGACATCGGCGCCAGCAAGCGCCTGCTGGCGGCGTTCGGTTCCGCCGCCATCGCCTGGTGGCTGCTGGGCGGCGTGAGCCGCGTCGGCATGGCGCCGGTCGACTATGTGCTGTCGTTCTGGCCGGTATCCCTGGTCTTCACCATGTTCGCCGTGGGCGGCTGTACCCATGCGCTGAACATCGTCGACGGCATGAACGGTCTGGCCGGCATGGTCGCCACCCTGATGGCGGTGTCCATCAGCCTGGTGGCCTTGCAGGTGGGCGACATGCCGATCTTCATGATCGCCGCCGCGCTGGCGTCGGCCACGCTGGGCTTCCTGGTCTGGAACTTTCCGTTCGGCCGGGTCTTCCTGGGCGACGGCGGCGCGTACTTCCTGGGCTTCATGCTGGCCGAGCTGGCGGTGCTGCTGGTGGTGCGCAATCCATCGGTGTCGCCGTTCTATGCCCTGGCGGTGCTGTTCTACCCCGTCTTTGAAACCGGTTTCTCGATCTGGCGCCGCCGCTTCAAGCGCGGCGTGCCGGTGGACCAGCCCGACGCGCTGCACCTGCACCAGCTGGTGTTCCGCCGCCTGGTGCGCGTGACCTTCAGCCGCGGTCGCCGTCATGCGGTGCCGGCGCTGTGCAATGCGCTCGCTTCGCCCTACATGTGGGTGCTGGCCTTGATCGGTCTGGTGCCCGCCACCATCTGGTGGGACAACGCCTGGGCGCTGGGCGCGAGCCTGCTGGTATTCGCCGGCGTCTACATCTGGCTGTATGCGCGGCTGGTGTCCTGGCGCAGGCCGGGCTGGCTGCTGCTGCCTTCGGTATTGAAAACCCATTGAGGCTTTGAGGTCCCGGATGCGCGTGTCCGGGAAACCCGATTGCTCAACACACTCATTGTTTCACCGTCTTTGAAGTGCCATGTCCTTTTCATGGCCAAGGGAGAGTTATGCTGCGTATTCAGGATGTGAAGCTCGCCGTCGTCGGCCTGGGCTATGTCGGCCTGCCGCTGGCAGTCGAGTTCGGCAAGAAGCGTTCCGTCATCGGCTTCGATATCAACGCGCGCCGCATCGACGCCCTGAAGGCCGGCCATGACCATACGCTGGAAGTCAGCGATACCGAACTGGCTGAAGCCGGGCAACTGAGCTACACGGCCGACCGCGCCGAACTGGGCCAGGCCAATGTCTTCATCGTCACCGTGCCCACGCCGATCGACGAGTACAAGCAGCCCGACCTGACGCCACTGGTCAAGGCGAGCGAGACCATCGGCGCCGTGCTCAAGCGCGGCGATATCGTGATCTACGAATCCACCGTCTATCCGGGCGCTACCGAAGAGGATTGCGTGCCGGTGCTGGAGCGCGTATCGGGCCTGAAGTTCAACGTGGACTTCTACGCCGGCTACAGCCCCGAGCGCATCAACCCGGGCGACAAGGATCACCGCGTCAGCACGATCAAGAAAGTCACGTCCGGTTCCACCCCTGAAGTGGCTGAACTGGTCGACCAGCTCTACAAGCAGATCATCACCGCCGGCACGCACAAGGCGTCCAGCATCCGCGTGGCCGAGGCCGCCAAGGTCATCGAGAACACCCAGCGCGACGTGAACATCGCGCTGATCAACGAACTGGCCCTGATCTTCAACAAGATGGGCATCGACACCGAGGCCGTGCTCAAGGCCGCCGGCACCAAGTGGAACTTCCTGCCGTTCCGTCCGGGCCTGGTGGGCGGCCACTGCATCGGCGTGGATCCCTACTACCTGACGCACAAGGCGCAGTCCATCGGCTACCACCCCGAGATCATCCTCGCGGGCCGTCGCCTGAACGACTCCATGGGCGGCTACGTGGTATCGCAGCTGGTCAAGTCCATGACCAAGCGCCGCATCCATGTGCAAGGCGCGCGCGTGCTGGTGATGGGCCTGACCTTCAAGGAAAACTGCCCGGACCTGCGCAACACCCGCATCGTCGACATCGTCAAGGAACTGGGCGACTACAACGTGGACGTGGATGTGTACGACCCGTGGGTCGATCCGCAGGAAGCCGTGCATGAATACGGCATCACGCCGGTGGCCAAGCCGGAAGCCGGCAAGTATGACGCCGTGATCCTGGCCGTGGCGCATCGCCAGTTCGCCGACATGGGCGCGGCCGAGATCCGCAAGCTGGGCAAGCCCGAGCACATCCTGTACGACCTGAAGTACGTGCTCTCGCCCGCTGAATCCGATCTGCGCCTGTAAGAGGAGATCCTGGCATGAGCACCCGATTCGAAAGCATCTCCCGGGATCTCGCGGCCGCGCCGCGCAAGTGGCTGGTGACCGGCTGCGCCGGCTTCATCGGCTCCAACTTGCTGGAAACCCTGCTGAAGCTGGGCCAGACCGTCACCGGCCTGGACAACTTCGCCACCGGTCATCAGCGCAATCTGGACGAAGTGCGCGCCAGCGTGTCGGCAGAACAATGGGCGCGCTTTACGTTCATCGAGGGCGACATCCGTGACCTGGCCGCCTGCCAGCGCGCGGTGCACGGCGTCGATTTCGTGCTGCACCAAGCCGCGCTGGGTTCGGTGCCGCGCTCGCTGAAGGATCCCATCACCACCAACGACGTGAACGTCGGCGGCTTCCTGAACATGCTGGTGGCCGCGCGCGACGCGCAGGTCAAGTCGTTCGTGTACGCGGCATCCAGCTCCACCTATGGCGACCACCCGGCGCTGCCCAAGGTGGAAGAGAACATCGGCAATCCGCTGTCGCCGTACGCCGTGACCAAGTACGTCAACGAACTCTATGCGGACGTGTTCGCGCGCTCGTATGGCTTCGAGACGGTCGGCCTGCGTTATTTCAATGTCTTCGGCAAGCGCCAGGATCCGGACGGCGCCTACGCCGCCGTGATCCCGAAGTGGACCGCGGCCATGATCAAGGGCGACGAAGTGGTCATCAACGGCGACGGCGAGACCAGCCGGGACTTCTGCTTCGTCGCCAATGCCGTGCAGGCCAACCTGCTGGCCGCGATGGCGCCGCAGGAAGGGCGCAACCAGGCGTACAACGTCGCCGTCAGCGGCCGCAGCACGTTGAACGACCTGTTCGGCTTCCTGGTGCAGGCGCTGGGCCGCCAGGGCGTGGCCTATGCCAAGCCGGCCAAGTATGGCGAATTCCGCGCCGGCGATGTGCGCCATTCGCAGGCCGACGTCAGCAAGGCCGGCCGCCTGCTCGGTTATCAGCCCACGCACACCGTGCTGCAGGGGCTGGACGAGGCGATGCCCTGGTACACGCAATTCCTGCGTTGATTTGAAAGCACTCATCCGCAAACTCGGCAACATCCACCCGGACCACCAGCGTATTTTCAAAGGCGCGTTCCGGGTGGCGGTGTTCCTGCTGCTTGGCAAGGCCGCGGGCGCCATCAAGGAAATGGCGGTGGCCTACCGCTATGGCGTCAGCGACGCGGTCGATGCCTACCAGTTCACCATGACCATGGCGACCTGGCTGCCGGTCACCATCGTGGGCGTGCTGTCGGTGGTGCTGATACCCGTGCTGGTGCGCCTGCGCCGCGCAGAGCGCGCTGAGCGGGATGATTTCATCCGTGAACTGCAGGGCTGGGTACTGGCCGCCGGGATCGCGCTCGCGCTGCTGACCTGGCTGGCCTGGCCTTATGCGCTGGATTGGCTGGGTGGCGGGCTGTCGCCGCAGGTGCGCGCCATGACAGGCGATCTGCTGGTGGCGTTCGCGCCGGTCTCGGCATTGCTGCTGGTGGCCGGCATCAGCGCCGCGCGCCTGCGCGCCCATGAGCGGCACGTCAACACGCTGCTGGACAGCGTGCCCGCCGTCGCCACGCTGGCATGGGTCATGCTGGCGGTCAGCGCCGATGGCGTCGGCCCGCTGCTGTGGGGCACTCTCGTTGGCTACGCCATCCAGACGGTCTGGCTCGCCTGGCTGGCCGCGCGGGCCGATACCGGATTCTGGGGGGCGCCACGCTTTACCTTGCGCTCGCCGCACTGGCCGGAATTGATGGGCGCCGCCGGCGTGATGCTGATCGGCCAGGTGGCGATGAGCTTTGTCGGCCCGCTGGACCAGTATGCCGCCGCCAATCTGGGGGCCAACGCCAACGCGACGCTGGGCTACGCCAGCCGGTTGCTGTCCTTGATCCTGGGCATCGGCGCGGTGTCGGTCGGTCGTGCCGCGCTGCCGGTGCTTGCAGACGTGCAGAGTCGCGGCGATACCGCGCGTGCGCGGTCCATGGCATTGAAGTGGTCGCTGCTGATGGTGCTGGCCGGCGCCGGCGCGGTGGCATTGGGCTGGCTGCTGGCGCCCTGGGGCGTTTCGGTGCTGTTCCAGCGCGGCGCCTTTACGGCGGAGAATACCCAGGCCGTGGCGCAGGTGCTGCGCTGGGGGCTGCTGCAACTGCCGTTCTATTTTGGCGTGCTGATCCTGGTGCAGTTGCTGGCGAGCCAGAACCGCTATCGCCTCATGTCCGGCATTGCCGTCGCCAACTTTGCGCTGAAGGCGGCGCTGAACGCCGTGCTGGCGCCTCGCATGGGCGCGGCCGGCATCATGCTGGCGACCAGCCTGATGTACCTGCTGTCCTTTGCCTGCTATCTGGCCGTGGCCCTGCGCCGCGCCGAACCCGAAAAGGCCGACTGAATGCCCGCCCTTCAAAGCGCCTCCCGCCCGCAGCGCGTGCTGCTGTTCATTCATTCGTTGCACGGCGGCGGCGCCGAGCGGGTGGCCGTGGACCTGAGCGCGCATTGGGCGCGGGCAGGGCGCGACGTCATGGTCGTGACCCAGGCCGGCAAGGAAGACGACGCTTATGCGCTGGATCCCAAGGTGAGCAGGGCGGTGCTCAACACCGTGGGCGAGGGCGGCGGTTTGCGGGGCATCTGGAGCAATGTGCGGCGCGTGCGCGCGCTGCGTCGCGTGATACGTGAATTCCGTCCCGATATCGTCCTGGGCATGATGACCACGGCATCCGTGCTGTCGGTGATCGCCGGCGCCGGTCTCGGGTGCCGCGTCATCGCCACCGAGCACACGCATCCGCCGTCGCAGGCCATGTCTGGCTTCTGGCAGCGTCTGCGCCGCTGGACCTATCCGAAGGCCGCGCGCGTGGTGGCGCTGACAAGCGGCACCGCAGCCTGGATCGAAACGCACGTGCCCGGCTCACGGCTGGCAGTGATCCCCAACCCGGTGCATTGGCCGTTGCCGCAGGCCGAGCCGCGCAAGTACCCCGAGCCCAGGCCTGGACGCCGCCGCCTGCTGGCGGTGGGGCGGCTGCACCAGGACAAGGGCTTTGATCTGTTGATCCAGGCTTTCGAGCAGCTGGCGTCCGCGCATCCCGACTGGGATCTGGTTATCCTGGGCGAGGGCGGCGAACGCGCCGCGCTGGAAGCACAACTGCGCCAGTCCGGGATGCAGGACCGAGTGTGGATGCCCGGCCGCGTCGGCAATGTGGGCGATTGGTACGCGAGCGCGGATCTCTACGTCCTGACATCGCGGTTCGAGGGCTTGTCGAATACGCTGCTCGAATCCATGGCCAGCGGCCTGGCCGCCGTTTGTTTCGATTGCGATACAGGGCCGCGCGAGGTCGTGCGCGATGGCGTCGATGGCGTGCTGGTGCGGCCCAATGGCGACGTGCCTGCGTTGTGCGCGGCGCTGGACGCGGTCATGGGCGATGACGCGATGCGTGCGCGCATGGCGGCCGCCGCGACCGATGTGCGCGACCGTTTTTCGGCCAACCGGGTGTTGGCCCGCTGGGAAGAACTTTTTGACGGCGTGACGCGGGCGGGCCGTTAGGCCGCTACGCAGCGCCGTCGCGATATGGTGACCACGAGAACCTGATCATGTGCGGAATAGTCGGAATTTGGGGCCCCTTGGCGGACAAGTCGCAGGTGCTGGCGGAAAGCTGCCGCCGCATCCGCCACCGCGGACCCGACAGCAATGGCTTCTGGGAGGATGCTGGCGCCGAGCTGGCGCTGGCGCACGTGCGCCTGGCCATCCAGGACCTGACGGAAGCCGGCCACCAGCCCATGGTGTCGGCCTGCGGACGCTACGTGATGGTCTTCAACGGCGAGATCTACAACCACCTGGACATGCGCAAGCAGCTCGAGCAGTCGGCGCTGGCGCCGTCGTGGCGCGGGCACTCCGACACCGAGACCTTGCTGGCCGGCTTTTCGGCGCTGGGCATCGAGGCCACGCTGCAGGCGGCGGTCGGCATGTTCGCCATCGCGCTGTGGGATCGTGCCGCGCGCAAGCTGGTGCTGGCGCGCGACCGCATGGGCGAAAAGCCGCTGTACTACGGCTATTCGGGCGCGGACCTGGTGTTCGCGTCGGAACTGAAGGGGCTGACGCCGGTGCCGGGATTCGGCCAGGAGCTGAACCGCAACGCGCTGGCGTCGTACATGCGGCACAACTACATTCCGGCGCCGCAATCGATCTACGCGGGCATCGCTAAGCTGCCGCCCGGCACCTGGATCGAGTTCACCGCCGACGACACCCGCAGCCGCCGCATGCCGGAGCCGCGCGTGTACTGGTCGGCGCGCGACGCCGCCGACACCGCCGCGCGCTCGCTGCTGGCGTTCGAGTCCGACGCGCAGGCCGTCGATGCGCTGGAGGGCGTGCTCTCCAAGGCTGTCGGCGGGCAGATGCTGTCCGATGTCAGCCTGGGCGCCTTCCTGTCGGGCGGCATCGATTCGTCCACCATCGTCGCGCTGATGCAGGCGCAGAGCGCCCAGCCCGTGCGCACCTTCGCCATCGGCTTCCACGAAAAGGGCTACGACGAGGCGCAGCACGCCAAGGCTGTCGCCACCCACCTGGGCACCGACCATACCGAGCTGTACGTCACCGCCGAGGATGCGCTGGCGGTGGTGCCGACGCTGGCGGACATGTATGACGAACCGTTTGCCGATTCCTCGCAGATTCCGACGTCGCTGGTGACGAAGATGGCACGCCAGCACGTGACCGTGGCGCTGTCCGGCGACGGCGGCGACGAGCTGTTCGGCGGCTATTCGCGCTATTTCCGTGTCAACAACTGGTGGCAGAAATGCGAGCGCATGCCCGCTTTCCTGCGCCATCCGGCCGGCGCCTTGTTGAGCGCGTCCACGCATTTGCCCGGCAAGGGCGCGTGGCGCGGCAAGGTCGGCAAGCTGGGCGAGTTGCTGCGCGCCGATACGCGTGGCGAGTTCTACCGCCTGTTCGTGTCCTATTGGTCGGATCCGGGCCGCGTGGTCAAGGGCGGCGTCGAGCCCGAGTCCGAGTTCGCGCGCGCCATGCAGGGATCGACCTTCGAGTCCATGATGAAGCTGGACACGGTCACCTACCTGCCCGACGACATCCTGGTCAAGGTGGACCGCGCGGCCATGGCGGTCAGTCTGGAAACCCGCGTGCCGTTGATTGATCACCGCGTCTACGAATTCGCCTGGAGCCTGCCGCACCAGTACAAGGTGCGCGGCGGCACCGGCAAGTGGCTGCTGCGCCAGGTGCTGCACCGCCATGTCCCTCAAGCGCTGGTGGACCGTCCCAAGCGCGGTTTCGCCGTGCCGCTGGCCGCCTGGTTGCGCGGACCGCTGCGCGACTGGGCCGAGGCGCTGCTGGATCCGGCGCGGCTGCGCCAGGAAGGCTGGTTCGAGCCCGAACCGATTCTGCGCAAGTGGCGCGAGCATGTGTCCGGCCACCGCAACTGGGACAGCCATCTGTGGGGCGTGCTGATGATGCAGGCCTGGCTCGACCGCTATCGCGGCGCCGCGCGAGGGGCATGAGGCCCATGAAGATACTGATGCTGGTCAGCTCCATGCACGCGGGTGGCGCCGAGCGCGTCGCCGCGACGCTGGTCAATGCCTGGGCCGAGCGTGGCGACGAGATCACGCTCACGCCCACGTACTCGTCCAAGGGCAGTTGCTTCTATCCGCTGTCGGACAAGGTGCGGCTGGCCTGGCTGGCCGACCTGGCGGGCACGCGCGCGTCGGGCGCGGTCGCCGCGTTCAAGCGCCTGCTGACGCTGCGCCGGCATGTGCGTGATACCCGGCCCGATGTGGTCGTGTCCTTCCTGACCAATGTCAACGTCGCCGCCATCCTGGCGACCCGCGGGCTGCGCGCGCCGCTGATCGTCTGCGAACGCACCAATCCCACCGTCGACACCACTACCGGACAGGTATGGCGGCGCTTGCGGCGCCTGTTGTACCCGCGCGCCGACATGGTGACCGTGCAGGCCGAGGCCACCGCCGGACCGTTCGCCAGGCAGGTGCCAGGCATCAAGCGGCTGGCGGTGATTCCCAATCCCTTGCCTGCGCCTCTGCTCGACGCGCCGCTGGTCGCGCAGCGCGACGGCGGTCCGCGCGAGCTGCTGGCGATGGGGCGGCTGGTGCCGGACAAGCAGTTCGATCTGCTGATCGACGTCTATGCCGAACTGGCGCCGCGCTTTCCCGACTGGAACCTGCGCATCTGGGGCGAGGGGCCGCAACGCGCCGCGCTGGAAAGCCAGGTCGCGCGCCTGGGGTTGCAAGAGCGGATCAGCCTGCCGGGACGTACGGAGACGCCCTGGGAGGCCCTGGCGCAGGGGCAGGCCTTCGTGCTCAGTTCGGCGGTGGAAGGATTTCCGAACGTGCTGCTCGAAGCGATGGCGCTGGGCCTGCCCTGCGTGGCTTTCGACTGCCCCAGCGGTCCGCGCGAAATGACGCGCGATGGCCAGGATGCGCTGCTGGTGCCGGCTGGCGAGCGCGGCGCCTTGCGCGACGCGCTGCGGCGCCTGCTGGAAGATCAGGCGCTGCGCACGCAGCTGGGCGCGCGTGGCGCGCAGGCCGTGCGCCAGCGCTATGCCCTGGCCAGCGTGCTGTCCGAATGGGATGCTCTGTTCGACGCGGTGCGGGGAGTGCGGCCATGAGCGCCCGGCCGCTGCGCGTGCTGCACGTGATCACGGGCCTGGGGCAGGGCGGCGCCGAGTCGGTGCTGTTCCGTCTGGCCACCCATGCCGGCGAGCCGGTGGAGCATGTCGTCGTCTCCCTGACCGATGAGGGCATCTACGGCGAGCGCCTGCGCGCCGCCGGCATCGAAGTCCACGCGTTGGGCATGCCGCGCGGACGTGCCAGCCTGGGCGGGTTCCTGGCCTTGCGGCGCCTGATCGCCGGCAAGCGGCCCGATGCGGTGCAGACCTGGATGTACCACGCCGACCTGATCGGCGGCCTGGCCGCGCGCCTGGCCGGGGTGCGCGCCATCGCCTGGGGCATACGCAATTCCGGCGCGCATCTGGAACGCAGCAGCCGGTCGGCGCGGATGGTGCTGCGCGCTTGCGCCTTCCTGTCGCGCCGGGTGCCGCGCGCCATCGTGTGCGCGGCGCAGGACGCGGCCGAGCGCCATGCCGCCAAGGGCTATCGGCGCGATCGCATGACGGTGATCTCCAACGGCTATGACCTGTCGCGCTACGCGCCCGACGCGCAGGCCGGGGCGCGCATGCGGCAGCTCTGGAATGTACCGGCGGATGCGCCGCTGATCGGCTGCGTGGCGCGCTGGGATCCGCTCAAGGACCACGCCAACTTGCTGCGCGCGGTTGCCGCGCTGGTGCGCGACGGCCGCGACGCGGGCCTGCGCTGCGTGCTGGTGGGGCGCGGCATGACCGGCGAGAACGCCGAGCTGGCCGCGTTGATCGAGCGGCTGGGCCTGGCCGAGCGCATCGTGCTGGCCGGCCCCAGCGACGACGTGCCGGCGGTGATGAACGGCCTGGACGTGCACGTGCTGTCCAGTTGCGCGGAAGGCTTTCCCAACGTGGTGGCCGAAGCCATGGCCTGCTCCGCCTATTGCGTGGTGACGGACGTGGGCGATGCCGCCTTCATCGTCGGTGAGACGGGCATCGTGGTGCCGCCCGAGCAGCCCGAAGCCCTGGCGCGCGGCATCGAGGCCGGGCTGGGCGAGGTGGCCGCGCGCGGCGGACGTCGGGCTGGCGAGGCGGGCAGGGCGCGCGTGTTGGCCAATTTCAGCCTGGCGCGCATGGTCGAGCAATACATCGCGGTGTGGCGCCGCATTTCTGGAGATCGTGCATGAGCGCCGGACGCCGCTTGCTGTTCGTGGTCAACAATCCGGCTTTCTTCATGTCGCATCGCCTGCCCGTGGCCCTGGCCGCGCAGCGCGCGGGCTATGACGTGCACGTGGCCACCATGGACGGGCCGGCCGTGGCCGATATCCAGGCCCTGGGCATGACGCACCACGCCATTCCCATGACGCGCAGCGGCAAGCATCCGCTGCAGGAGCTGGGTACCTTGCTGGCGCTGATCCGCCTGTTCCGCCGTCTGCGGCCGCAGGTGGTGCATCTGGTGACGATCAAGCCGGTGCTGTATGGCGGCATCGCCGCGCGCCTCGCCCGGGTGCCGGCCATGGTCGCGGCGATTTCCGGCCTGGGGTTCGTGTTCCTGTCGAACTCGTTGAAGATGCGACTCGTGCGCGCCGTGGTGGCGCGCCTGTACCGCATCGCGCTGGGGCACGGCAACAGCCGGGTGATTTTCCAGAATGCCAGCGACCGGGACCTGTTGAAGTCCCTGGGCGCCGTGCGCGACGAACAGGTCGTGATGATCCGCGGGGCCGGGGTCGATCTGGCCGAGTACCGGGCATTGCCCGAGCCGCCCGAGCCGCCCGTCGTCGTCACCATGGTGGCACGCCTGCTGCGCGACAAGGGCGTGAATGAATTCGTGGAAGCGGCGCGGCTGCTGCGCGCGCGCGGCGTGCCTGTGTCCATGCGCCTGGTGGGCGGCGTGGACGCGGGCAATCCCGCCTCGGCGACCCAGCAGGATGTCGAGGCATGGCAGACGGAGGGGTGTGTGCAGGCCCTGGGCGAACGCAGCGATGTGCCGGGGCTCTACGCCGCCTCGCATATCGCGGTGCTGCCTTCCTATCGCGAGGGGCTGCCGAAGTCGCTGATCGAGGCGGCGGCCTGCGGACGGGCCGTGGTCACGACCGACGTGCCCGGCTGCCGCGATGCGATCGAGCCGGACAAGACCGGCCTGCTGGTGCCCGTGCGTGACGCGGGCGCGCTGGCTGACGCCATCGCCCGGCTGGCAGCCGATCCGGCGCTGCGCCGCGCGATGGGCGCAGCGGGGCGGGCCCTGGCCGAGCGTGAATTCAATATCGAGAGCGTGGCGCGCATCCACGTCGATCTGTACGACGCCTTGAGCGCTTGATGGCAAGCCGGGCGCGTAGCGCGTCCGGGTGCGGCTCGTGGCGGATCAGGAATGCCGCGCGATCGCGTCGATCCAGTAGCGGGTGGAGGGGTCCTGCTGCTCGGCCTGGGGCGAGGGCGCGTCCAGTTCGCGGATGATGCCGCGCGCCAGCGCCTTGCCGAATTCCACGCCCCATTGGTCGAAGGGGTTGATGCCCCAGATCACGCCCTGCGAGAACACCTTGTGCTCGTAGAGCGCCAGCAGCGCGCCCAGCGTATAGGCTTCCAGGCGCGGCAGCACGATCAGCGAGGACGGCCGGCCGCCGGGATGCACCAGGTGCATCGCCAGGATGCGGGCGCGGTCGGGGTCGCTTTCCTTGGCCGAGGTCTCGGCCAGCGCTTCCTCGAAGGTCTTGCCGCGCAGCAGCGCCGAGCGCTGCGCCAGGCAGTTGGCGATCAGCAGCTCGTGATTGCGCGCATAGGCGTGGTCCGGCTGCTCGCACAGGATGAAATCCACCGGCGCGCCGGCGGCGTCCTGGTGCAGCCATTGGAAGAACGTATGCTGGCAGTCCGTGCCGGGCATGCCCCAGACGGCAGGCCCCGTCGGCATGCCAACGGGACTGCCGTCGGCCGTGGCGACCTTGCCCAGCGATTCCATTTCCAGCTGCTGCGCCCAGGGCACCAGATGATGCAGGCGCGAGTCGTAGGGCGAGATGACCAGCGAGTCATAGCCCAGCACGTTGCGGTTCACCACGCCGGCGAGCGCCAGCTGCAGCGGCGCGTTCTCGGCGGCGGGCGCGTTGCGGAAATGTTCGTCCATGGCGGCGGCGCCGGCCAGCAACTGATCGAAAGTATCGTTGCCCAGCGCCAGCGCCACTGGCAGGCCGATGGCGGACCACAATGAATAGCGGCCGCCTACCCAGTCCCAAATCTGGAAAATGTGATCGGGAGAAATACCGAGGTTCAACGCCGCCTCGACATTGGCGGTGATGGCCACGATCTGCTTGATGGGATCGGCCACGCCCGCGTCCCGCAGCCAGTTCATGGCGACTTCGGCATTGGCCAGCGGTTCGGTGGTGGTGAAGGACTTGGAGGCGACGATCACCAGCGTGTCGTGCGGGTCCAGCCGGCTCATCGCGTCGGCGACGGAGTGCGAATCCACGTTCGAGGCGAAGCGTACTTCCCGCCGCGCGCCGCTGTGGCGCAGCGCGCGCGTGATCAGCCGAGGCCCCCAATCGCTGCCGCCGATGCCCAGGTGCAGCACACTGGAATAGCGGCCGGCGGCGTCGGCGTCGCGCACGAATTGGCGCACGCGTTCGCGTTCGGACTGCACGGCGTGCGCGACCATCGCGGGGGGGACACCGGCGCGCAGCGCCGTATGCCAGGCGGGGCGTCGCTCGGTCCAGTTGGCGTTGCCCCCGTCGAACAGCCGTGCGCGCGCCGCTTCGAAGTCCTGCTGCTGCAGCAGGGCGGCAGCCGCCAGTTCCAGCTCGGGAGATTGGGCCTGGGCGCTGAGGTCCAGTCGCAATCCGGGAGCATCGATGATACGCAGTCGCTCTCCGCGGCGCGAGGCGCTGCGGGCGGCTGTGGCGAAGGTCTTCCAGGCGGGGCTGTCGGGCAGGGACATGGGGCTGATTCTAGAATGGCAGGACGGCTTCTGGCGCCAGTTTGGCCAGTTCGCGTCGGAAATCGGCTTGGATGCGGGCCAGCGCCTCGGCGCTCTGCGCCTCGAAACGCAGCACCACCACCGGCGTGGTGTTCGACGGACGCGCCAGCCCGAAGCCATCCGGGTATTCGGCGCGCACGCCGTCGATGGTGACGACCCGGCTCGCGCCGGGGAACTGGCCGTGGTCCTGCAATGCGCGTACCAGCGCGAAGGGCTGGCCTTCCTCCATCTCCAGCTTCAGTTCAGGCGTGGACACGTCTTGCGGCAGGGCTTCGAGCGGCGCGCAGGCGTCGGCGTGGCGCGACACGATTTCCAGCAGGCGGGCGCCGGTGTACAGGCCGTCGTCGAAGCCGTACCAGCGTTCCTTGAAGAAGATGTGGCCGCTCATCTCGCCTGCCAGCGGCGCGCCGGTTTCCGCGAGCTTGGCTTTGACCAGTGAATGGCCGGTCTTCCACATCATCGGCTGGCCGCCCGCAGCCTGTACCGACAAGCCCACGTGCCGGCTGCATTTCACGTCGTAGATGATGGTGGCGCCGGGATTGCGGTCCAGCACGTCGCGCGCGAACAGCACCAGCTGGCGGTCGGGCCAGATGATCTGGCCGGATTTCGTGACCACGCCCAGCCGGTCGCCGTCGCCGTCGAAGGCCAGGCCCAGCTCACAGTCGGTATTGGCCACGCAGTCGATCAGGTCGCGCAGGTTCTTGGGTTCGGCGGGATCGGGATGGTGGTTGGGAAAGGTGCCGTCCACCTCGCAGAACAGCTCGGTCACTTCGCAGCCGAGCGCGCGGAACAGCTGCGGCGCCACGGCGCCGGCCACGCCGTTGCCGCAGTCGATGGCGATCTTCATGGGGCGGGCGAGCTTCACGCCGCTGGCCACGCGCGCGATATAGGCCTGCACCAGGTCCAGTTGCCGGCGCGTGCCGGGATGCGTGGCGACGGGCGCCGCGCCGCCGTTCATGGCGCGCGCGAGTTCCTGCACGTCCTCGCCATACAGGGCGCGGCCGCCCATCATCATCTTGAAGCCGTTGTATTTGGGCGGGTTGTGGCTGCCGGTGATGGCCACCCCGGAACCGGTCTGCATGGTGTGCGCCGCGAAATACACCAGCGGCGTGGGTACCTGGCCGATATCGAGCGTATCGACGCCCTGTTCCAGCATGCCCTCCTGCAGCGCCGTCGACAGCATTTCGCTGCTGAGCCGGCCGTCGCGGCCCACGACCAGCGTCTGGATGCCGGCCTCGCGGGCGCGCACCGCCAGCGCCGCGCCCAGCGCACGGGCGAAGCCGGCGTCGATCAGGTCGGGCACGGTGCCGCGGATGTCGTAGGCCTTGAATACCGAAGCGGGGAATGGCGTGGTGGCGCCCATACGGGATCCTTTGGCGGCGAAAAGGCTAGGGGAAATCCCTGGCTTGGAGGCCGCAAAATCAATAGGGTGTGCAAAAACCGATTATCGCGCAATTGTGGCGCGGTCTCTCGCACAGGCCGCGTGCACGGCGGGTTGTGGCCTGGAACGCCGAGCCGGGCAGGTGGAATCAGTCTGGTTTCGGGCCTCGTCCGACGACGCCGTCGGACTGCGCCGCAGAGCGCCGCGCCGATGCCCGTCATCCGAAGGTGATACGCTTGCCATGCAAGCAGAAAGACCGGGAGGGGCCTATGGCTGCAAAAGTTTCCACAGTCATATCTTCGGGCGGCGCCAGGAATCGGCGCGGCCCGCCCACGGACCACGCCGGACCCGCGGCCGGACGCGAGCGCCGGCTGGACATCCATGTCGTGGTGCCGCCGGGCGGAGAGCCCCTGACGGGCCGCGCCTGGGAGCGCAGCGTATGGCGCGAGGCGCGCGTGCTGATCGCCGAATGCCCGGCGCCGCATCTGCCCGCGTCGGTGGAAAGCGCGCTGCGGGCGGTGGCCGCCAGCGTGGCGCGCGACCGTGGCTGGCAGGGCATGGGCACCGTGGCCTTTTCGCTGGACGACCGCAGCGGCGTGTTCCGGGTGCTGTGCGCCCAGGCCACGCCCCTGTCGGGCGCGGCGGTGGCCGATTGCGAACCTGTCGCCGCGCATGCGCTCGAACTGCGCATCGATGGCGGCGGGGACCGCCATGCGCCGTGCACGCGCCTGCTGGTGTGCGGCGTGACGCGCGGAGACGCCCTGCGGCGCGCGTATCGGGCCCTGTCGGAAATGCCCGGCCCTGTCGCGGTGGACAGGGGGTTCCTGATGAATCTCATCGCTTCGCGGGCCTTCTGCTCGGGCCTGACCGGCACGCGGCTGGACCAGGCGGTAGGCTAGAGGCCAAGCCCGCCCCTACAATATCCGCATGTCTTCCGAACCGCGCCTGGACCCCGTGCCAGGCGCTCGACCTTGCGCGGCGCCCCATGACCCTGCTCAGCGAACTGCAGTCCCTGCTTGGACCCTCCCACGTGCTGACCGGCGCCGATGCCGACGGCTATGTGCAGGACTGGCGCCGCCGCTATCGTGGCGCGGCGCTGGCGGCGGTACGCCCCGGCAGCACGGATGAGGTGGCTGCCGTGGTCCGGCTGTGCCTGCGCCACGGCGTTCCAGTGGTGCCCCAGGGCGGCAACACCGGGCTGTGCGGCGGCGCCACGCCTGACGCATCGGGATCGGCGGTCGTGCTGTCCACCGCCAGGCTGAACCGCGTGCGGGCGCTGGATACCGACAACGACACCATCACCGTCGAGGCCGGTTGCGTGCTGCAGGCCGTGCAGGAAGCGGCGGCGGCGGCGGGCCGGCTGTTTCCGCTCAGTCTCGCGGCCGAGGGCAGCTGTACCATCGGCGGCAACCTGGCCACGAACGCCGGCGGCACGCAGGTGCTGCGCTATGGCAATACGCGGGATCTTGCGCTGGGGCTGGAGGTCGTCACCGCCGACGGCGAGGTCTGGAACGGCCTGCGCGGCCTGCGCAAGGACAATACCGGCTACGACCTGCGCGACCTGTATATCGGCAGCGAAGGCACATTGGGCATCATCACCGCCGCCACGCTGAAGCTGTATCCGCGCCCGGTGGCATCCTGCACGGCGCTGCTCACGCTGAGCGGCATCGATGACGCGGTGGAACTGCTGTCGCGCGCCCGCGCCGGCTTCGGCGCATCGCTGACCGGCTTCGAGCTGATGAGCGGCGCCTGCCTGCAGGCCGTGGTGCGCCTGTTTCCGCAGCAGCGCCTGCCTTTCGAAGGGGATTCAGCCGCAGCGCCCTGGTTCGCGCTGCTGGAGCTGTCCGACAGCGAAAGCGAGCAGCATGCGCGCGAGCGTTTCGAAGCGGTGCTGGGCGCAGCCATCGAGGCTGGACTGGTCAGCGACGCGGCCATCGCCGCCAACGTGGCCCAGAGCAAGGCGCTCTGGCATCTGCGCGAGAGCATCCCGCTGGCCGAGGCCGAGCTGGGTAAATCCGTCAAGCACGATGTCTCGATCCCGATTTCCGCCATCGCCGGCTTTGTGGACAAGACCAACGCGCTGCTGCAGGCGCGCTTTCCCGGGGTGAGGCACGTGATCTTCGGCCATCTGGGCGACGGCAATCTGCATTACAACGTGGCCAATGCGGCCGGGCAGACCGAGGCCGAGCTGCTGGCGCTGCAGGGCGAGATCTATGGCGTGGTGCATGACAGCGTCCAAGCGCACGCGGGCTCCATCAGCGCCGAGCATGGGGTGGGACAGCTCAAGCGCGACGAACTGCCGCGCTACAAGAGCGCGGTCGAACTCGGGCTGATGCGCCGCATCAAGCGCGCCCTGGATCCGCAAGGCCTGATGAACCCGGGCAAGGTCCTGCAGGACTAGGGCCGGACGGTCGGGCAAATACAAACTCCAAGGCCGGATGTTCCGGCGGAATTGACCAGGAGGACGGCATGGCGGCAGGTCCCGCAGCGGGGGCGAACCATCGGGTGCTGATCGTCGAGGACGACAGCATCATCGCAGGCAACCTGTACACCTTTCTGGAGGCGCGCGGCTTTTTGCCCGATGCCGCCTACAGCGGGCCGGCCGCGCTCAAGCGCCTGGGCGAGCAGCGCTTCGACGCGGTCATCCTGGACATCGGCCTGCCCGGCATGGACGGCAACGCGGTGCTGCACACCCTGCGGACCGAACTGCGCCAGGCCGTGCCGGTGCTGGTGCTGACGGCGCGCGACAGCCTGGAGGATAAGCTGGCCGGTTTTTCGCACGGCGCCGACGACTTCCTGACCAAGCCCTTCGCGCTGCTCGAGGTCGAGGCGCGCCTGCTGGCGCTGATTCAGCGCGCCCGGGGCAACACCGTGAACACGCTGCGGGAGTTCGGGACATTGCGATACGACACGCGCAGCCGCGAAGTGTCCGTCGGCGGCGTGCCGGTGCACCTGACCCGCAAGGCGGCCGTCATCATGGAAGTGCTGTTGCGTGATCCGGGCCGCGTCGTCTCGCGCGAGGAACTGGAATCCGCGCTGTGGGGCGGCGAGCCGCCGTCCGCGGATGCCCTGCGCAGCCAGGTCCATCTGCTGCGCCGCGCCCTGGCGGATGCGGGCTTCGACGGCATCCAGACCATGCACGGAACGGGCTGGCGCCTGGTTCTGCCGGGAGAAGACGCGTGAACGCCGTGGGCGGCCAAGGCCGGGCGCCGATCGCCGGGCGGCCGTTGCCGGAGGAGCGGCGATGAGCCGGGGCGGCAGCGGCACGCTGACCCAGCGCGTGGTGTGGGCCCTGACCGGCACGGTCGCGCTGTTCGTGGCGGCCCTGGCCTTGCTGGCCTACCTGACGTTCGACCAGATGGAAGACGATCTGGTCAACGACATCCTCAATACCGAGATGGACCGGCTGGTGCAGCATGCGCGCGTCAGCGACGAATTCCTGCCACGGCGCGGACCGCGCGTGCTGGGCGGCTCCATGCGCGCCTGGCTGCAATCGGACGGCCAGGCGCCGGTTGGCATTCCCAAGGAACTCGTGGGCCTGGAAAATGGCATGCACCTGATCGAGCCAGGGCCCTATACCTGGCATGTGATGGTGGCAGACACCGGTGGCGGCAAGGTCTACCTGCTCTACGATGCGACCGAAAACGAGGAGCGGGTGCATGATTTCGGCCTGATCGTGCTGGGCGTGGGGGCGATCTGCGTGGTCGGCGCCTATGCGCTGTCGCGGCGGGTGGCCGCTGTCGCGGCCGGGCCGCTGCTCGACCTGACCGACCGGCTGTCGACCTGGGCGCCCGGATCTCCGGACCTGGCCGTGACGCGTGACGACGAGGCGGGCAGGCTGATCGAAGCGTTCAACCGCATGCAGAACCAGGTGGACCGGTCGATCGCGCGCGAGCGCGAGTTCGCCGGCAACCTGAGCCACGAAGTCCGCACGCCCCTGGCCGCCATCCGTTCCGACAGCGAACTGATGTTGCTGACGCAAGTCCTGACGCCCGACCAGCGGCAGCGCCTGGCGCGCATCGTGGACAACGTCGACGATGTGGTCGTCTGCCTGGAAAGCGCCCGCGCCATGGCGCGCGACCAGCTGCGGCCGCCCGAACCCGTGGATCTGGCGCAGTGCATGGCCGATGCCTGGCGCGGCCACGAGGCGCAGGCCGATTTGGCGGACCTGTGGCTGGACAACCGGATCCCCGAAGGGCAGGTATTGATCCTGGACCGCTATGCCCTGCTGACCGTGCTGCGCAACCTGGTGCGCAATGCCATCGAACATGCCGCGCCGGCCACGTTGACGGCCAGCCTGACCGGGGATGGCGCGCTGGCGCTGCGTGACGACGGCAAGGGCATCGACGCGGACGACCTGCCTTTTCTCTTCCGTCGCTATTTCAGCGGGCGGCTGCGGGACGCCGGCGGCCAGGGGCGGGATGAAACCGCCCATGGACTGGGCCTGGCGATCGCCAAGCGTGTCTGCGACATGCAGGGCTGGACGCTGGCGGTGGAATCGTCCAGGACGGGGCCGGAGCGCGGCACCTGCTTCCTGCTGCGTTTCAAGGACGAACCGGCACGGGCGTGATGCGAATTTCACGATTCTTCGACTGCGGCCTGCCTACACTGCACGGTTAATTCCATTTGCGTCTATCCGCACTCCCGTCATGCCGACTCTACCCACGCCCGGACCGCGCGGGCCGTCCAGAACGGCCTATTTGTTGACGCATGTGCTGGGCGTGCCGCTGCTGCTGGCCTGCCTGGCGTGGTGGATCAATGCGTCCGGGCTGGACATGACGATCGCCCGGACCCTGTTCGACCCGGCGATCGACGATTTCCCCCTGCATACCTCGCGCTGGCTGGAGCTTATCGGTCACCGCATGGTGCTGGCCCTGCCCATCGGCGTGGGCCTGGCCGCGGTGGGCGTGGCGCTGGTCGCCTCCAGGGTGCCGGCCTGGAAGCCGGCGCGCGGGGTCGCCCTGGCCGTGGCGGCGACCTGCCTGCTGGGCCAGCTGGCGGTGAGCCAGCTCAAGCATTACACGACGCTGCCGCGTCCCTACGACCTGGAGACGCTGGGCGGCTATACGCCTTATCCGCTGCACTGGTGGACCTGGGTGCGAGCCCGGGCGGGCGGCGCGCTGCCCAGCGGGCATGCCGGCGCGGGCTATGCCATGCTGAGCCTGTATTTCGCCGGCTGGGCGCTGGGGCGGCCGGCCTGGCGTTGGGGCGGGCTGGCCCTGGGCCTGGGCGCGGGCCTGGGGTTTTCCGCAGTCCGCGTACTGCAAGGCGCGCACTTCCTGAGCCAGACCGTGTGGTCGGCGGCCCTGCTGTGGTTCCTGGGGGCGGTGGTGTTCTATCCGCTGATCGCCGGGCGCGGCCGTCTGGCGGGGGCCTCGGGGCAGGGCCGGCGGTATGCCGGCATGGTGGCCGACCGGCGCGAAAAAGCGGGCACCTAGGCGGTCGGCCTGATCGTCATCGCATGATTTCCGGCACCGTATAATCGCCGGGACTTCTCATCGCGAGCCACCGCAGGCAGACTCCTCCGGATGAATGCACCCGCCGATATCCCCGCACCGCTGCCGCGTCGTCCACGCAACCTGGCCCAGGGCCTGGTCGAGAGCTTTTCCGAACGCATCCGTGGCGGCCAGATCCGGCCCGGCGAGAAACTGCCCACCGAATCCGAGCTGATGCGGCAATTCGGCGTCAGCCGCACCGTGGTGCGCGAAGCGCTGTCGCGCCTGCAGGCCTCGGGCCTGGTCGAAACCCATCACGGCGTGGGCACCTACGCGCTGGAGCCGAGCGGCGGCGATGATTTCCGCATCGATCCGGCCGACATCGCCACGTCGCGCGATGTGATGGTGCTGCTGGAACTGCGCATCTGCCTGGAAAGCGAGGCCGCCGGCCTGGCCGCGGCGCGGCGCAGCCAGGCGCAGCTCGATGCCATGCGGCAGGCGCTGGACGCATTCCAGCGGGCGCTGGACGGCGACGGCGACACCATCACGCCCGATTTTCAGTTCCACCTGCTGATCGCCCAGGCCACCGAGAACCGCTATTTCGCTGACCTCATGTCCCATCTGGGTTCGGCCATCATTCCGCGCACCCGCATCAATTCCGCCCGGTTCGCTCAGGAAGACCGGTCCGTCTACCTGGCGCGCGTGCAGCGGGAACACGAGGAAATCTACGGCGCGATCCTGCATCAGGACGCCGAAGCCGCCCGGGCCGCCATGCGCACGCACCTCGGCAACAGCCGGGAGCGCCTGCGCCGCGCGCAATAGAAAGGTCTTCGACCATGCCGCGCTCGCCAACGGCTGAAGCCGGATTGCGTTACGCTTGGCCCGTTTTCAATTCCCTACGGCGGGACGGCATGGCTTTGCCTATCAGATACAGCGGCGCGGACGGTTCCGCGCGGACCTCGATCGCGACCCGGAGGGCCGTGCGATGCGCCGCCTGACCCTGAGATTCATCCTGGCGGTGCTGGCGCTGCTGACGCTCAGCCGCCTGGGCCTGGCCTTCTGGCAGTGGGACCGCGTGCAGGCCGCCGGCGGCCTGGGTCCGCTACTGATCGGCGGCCTGCGCATCGATGTGTGCCTGCTGTCCATGGTGATCGCGCTGCCCGCGGTGTTCTCGCCGTGGTTCGGCCACCGCGCCTGGGCCGCGCGCGCGACCGCCTGGTGGTTCCGCGTCTGGTGGATGCTGTACGTGCTGCTGGAAGTGTCCACGCCGCAGTTCATCGCCGAATACGACACGCGCCCGAACCGCCTGTACTTCATCTATCTGCTGAACCCGAAGGAAGTCGG
The DNA here is from genome assembly GCF_059760905.1 of Achromobacter sp. 1011811831. Taxonomy (NCBI): domain Bacteria; kingdom Pseudomonadati; phylum Pseudomonadota; class Betaproteobacteria; order Burkholderiales; family Alcaligenaceae; genus Achromobacter; species Achromobacter sp. 1011811831. The sequence continues at coordinate 69,424 of NZ_JCBANG010000016.1, read as the reverse complement.
GGCCATGCTGTGGCAGGGCTACAAGGGCGTGCTGCTGGCCGCGCTGGTCGTGCTGCTGGTGGCGGCCTGGCTGTCGGTCAGGCTGTTCCCGACGCGCGTGCGCGATCCGTTCATGTCCTGGTGGAAGCGGCCGCTGGCGTCGCTGCTGATTCTGGCGCTGGTGGTGCTGGGCGCGCGCGGCACGCTGGAGCATCGCCCCATCAACCCGGCCAAGGTGGCGTACAGCTCCGATTCGCTGATGAACGCGCTGGCGCTCAATTCGCTCTACAGCGTGTTCGACGCCGCCTACCGCATGCGCGACGAGCGCTCGTCGGCGGCCATGTATCCGAAGATGGCGGTGGACGAGATGAACGCCATCGTGCGCGCCAAGGCCGGCATGGACGGCCCGCCGCTGGATCCGCGCTATCCCAGCCTGCACGAGCAGAAGGCCAGCGTGCGCCGCGACAAGCCGCTGAACCTGGTCATCATCCTGCAGGAAAGCCTGGGCGCGCAGTATGTGGGCAGCCTGGGCGGGCGCGATCTCACGCCCAACATCGACCGGCTGGGCAAGGAGGGCTGGATGTTCCACCGCGCCTACGCCACCGGCACGCGCTCGGTGCGCGGCATCGAGGCCGTGACGGCGGGCTTCCTGCCCAGCGTGGCCGACGCGGTGGTGAAGCTGCCGCGCTCGCAGACCGGCTTCTTCACGCTGGCGCAGGTGCTGGGCAAGCATGGCTACCAGTCGCGCTTCGTGTACGGCGGCGAGGCGCACTTCGACAATATGCGCGCCTTCTTCCTGGGCAATGGTTTCAACGAGGTGGTGGACCGTCCCAAGTTCGTGAATCCGGTGTTCGAGGGATCCTGGGGCGCGTCCGACGAGGACATGTTCAACCAGGTCGACCGGTTGTTGCGCGCGGACGGCGACAAGCCGGTGTTCACGCTGGCCTTCTCGGTCAGCAACCATTCGCCCTGGGAATACCCCGCCGGCCGCATCCAGCCGGTGGGCGATCCCGCCAGCGTGGACAACACCGTGCGCTATGCCGACTGGGCGCTGGGGCAGTTCTTCGACAAGGCGCGCCAGGCGCCGTACTGGAACAACACCGTGTTCCTGGTGATCGCCGACCATGATTCGCGCGTCTACGGTTCCATTCCCGTGCCGGTGCGGCATTTCCAGATCCCCGCGCTGATCCTGGGCGCCGGCATCGCGCCGCGCCAGGACGAGCGGCTGGTCAGCCAGATCGACATGGGGCCCACGCTGCTGTCGTTGATCGGCCTGGACAACGTCAACCCCATGCTGGGCGCCGACCTGACGCAGCGCGATCCGAACCGCGCGCTGATGCAGTACGCTGACAACTTCGGCTACCTGCAGGGCGACAAGCTGCTGGTGCTGGAGCCGGCCAAGGCGCCGCGCGAATTCAGGTATCGCGCCGCCCCGGTCGGACAGGACGAGGCCTATGAACCGGTGGAACCGGCGGATGAGGCCCTGTCCAAGGAGGCGCTGGCGCACGCGCTGTGGGCCAGCTGGGTCTACCGAGAGGAAAAATACCGTCTGCCTTGATTTCCCCCAGATGGCGCCTGAGACCGGCTTGATCCTGCGCAAGCCGGCCGCGGGCGCGCCCTCGCACACTGGCGCTCATGACTTTTCCTGATCCTCTTCCCGATCCGGTGCACGCCCGCGCCGCGGATGCACCTGAAGCCTCCGAGGCATCCGCATCCAGGCCGGCCGCGCGGCGGCATCGCCCCTGGCCGGTGCCTCGAGGCCGCCTGGCCTGGCTGACCGGCGTGTTCAGCACGCTGCTGCTCAGCGCCAGCACGCTGTTCTGGTGCCTGCTGCTGTTCCCCCTGGCCCTGCTGAAGCTGCTGCTGCCTTTCGCGGCGGTCCGGCGGCGCATCGATCCGCTGCTCAATGGCATCGCCACGGCCTGGGTCAGTTGCCACAGCTGCTGGTTCGAGCGCATCCAGCGCGCGCCCTGGGATGTGCAGGGCAATACCGACCTGCGTTACGCGGATTGGTACCTGGTCAATTGCAATCACCAGTCCTGGGTGGACATTTTTGTGCTGCAAGCCACGTTGAACCGGCGCATTCCGCTGCTGAAGTTTTTTCTCAAGCAGCAGCTCATCTATGTGCCGGTGATCGGGCTGGCGTGGTGGGCGCTGGATTTCCCGTTCATGAAGCGTCACGGCAAGGCCGATCTGCGCCGCAATCCGGCCCTGGGACGTCAGGACCAGGAGGCCGCCCGGCGCGCGTGCGAGAAGTTCTCGCTGGTGCCGACCAGCGTGATGATCTTCGCCGAAGGCACCCGTTTTTCAGAGGCCAAGCGCGACGCCCAGGGGGCGCCGTACCGCCATCTGCTCAAGCCCAAGGCGGGAGGGCTGGCGGTGGCGCTCAATGCCATGGGCGCGCGTTTCCGTTCGATGATCGACGTCACCATCGCCTATCCGGACGGCGCGCCCAGCTTCTGGGACCTGGCCTGCGGCCGCGCGGGCACGGTGCGGGTGCGCATGCGCCAGCTGCCCGTGCCGCCGGCCTTCTGCGAAGCCGACTACAGCCGAGACAAGGCGTTCCGCGCGGAATTCCACCACTGGCTGGGCCAGCAGTGGCAGGCCAAGGACGAGGAAATCGAGGGCTTGACGGCGCGGGACGCCGCCAAGCCTCGATCCTGATGACGCGCGCGGCTTACGCGCGCGCCGGCAGCACCGTGCCCGCGCTTTCGCCGAAGCCGATGCGCGGATAGCCCGCCTTCACGCATTCGGCGCGCATGAGGATCTGGTCACCGTCCTGCAGGAAGGTGCGCTTCTCGCCCCACGGCAGGTCGATCGGCGTCTTGCCGCCCTGGGTCAGCTCCAGCAGCGAGCCGGCCTCGGCGGGCAGCGGACCGGACAGCGTGCCGGTGCCCAGCATGTCGCCCGGTTGCAGATTGCAGCCATTGACCGTGTGGTGCGTGATCAGCTGCGCCACGTTCCAGTAGGCATCGCGGAAGTTGCTGGCCGACAGCGGCGCCGGCGCCTGCCTTTCGGCGCGCGACTTCTCGGTGGTCAGCAGCACCTGCATGCGCACGTCGAAGGCGCCCTTGGCGCGGTTCGCGTCCGAGGACAGGTAGGGCATGGGCTGCGGGTCGGACGCGGCGCGGTTCCACTGCGTGCGGAACGGCTCCAGCGCTTCCATGGTCACGATCCACGGCGAGATCGTCGAGGCGAAGTTCTTGGCCAGGAAGGGGCCCAGCGGCTGGTATTCCCAGGCCTGGATGTCGCGCGCCGACCAGTCGTTCAGGATGCACAGGCCGAACACGTGCGATTCGGCGTCGGCCAGCGCGATGCGGTCGCCCTGGGCGTTGCCGGTGCCGACGAAGATGCCCAGTTCCAGTTCATAGTCCAGGCGCGAGCAGGGGCCGAATTGCGGCGCCTCGCCCTCGTTCAGCGGACGGGTCTGGCCGACCGGGCGCGCGAATTTCTGGTCCACGCCGATGCTGGAGGCGCGCCCGTGATAGCCGATGGGCACCCACTTGTAGTTCGGCAGCAGCGGATTGTCGGGGCGGAACTGCTTGCCCACGGCGGTGGCGTGGTGCAGCGAGATATAGAAGTCGGTGTAGTCGCCGATGCGGGCGGGCGTGGCGTACTCGGCGTCGGCCTGACCCACCAGCAGCGGCTCGATGGTCGCGCGCAGCGCGGCGCCTTCGCGCAGGGCGCGCGACAGCGCCAGGCGCAGCGCGCTCCAGTGCGGCTGGCCCAGCGCCATCAGCGCGTTCAGGCTGTCGCCCGCGCAGGCGGCCAGCGCTTCGGCGGCCTTGTCCTCGAAGGGTTTTTGGGCGGCCAGCGCGGCCAGGTCCAGGATCTGGTCGCCGATCGCGACGCCGGGGCGGAAGGCTTCCTGCGAGCCCTTGCGGCGGAACGACGCGTAGGGCAGGTTCTGCACCGGGAAATCCGTGGTCTCGCTGTTGGCGCTGGCGATCCAGCTCTTCAGGGACGGGTCGTGGGTCTCGTTGATCGTCGTGCTCATGGTCGGGATGTCTCTTGCGATGTGGTTATGGGTGGGGCCGGGCGGCGGAAAATCCAAAAGCCAAACGGCGATGAGCTTGCGCTCATCGCCGCGGGCGCGCGAGGCGGTGCCTGCGCGTTACGCCTTGCTCGGATCGAAGTGCTTCTTGATGTCCTGCCAGCAGCGGTAGTAGTCGCCCTGCAATTCTACCGAGGCCAGGGCCTGGGCGGTCGGGCGGATCACGCGGCGCGTCTCGAACATGAAGGCCATGGTGTCGCGGATGTAATGCGCGGCGCTGGTGTCGGCGTGCGAGGCCTTTTCAAAGGTCTCGGCGTCCGGGCCGTGGCCGCTCATGCAGTTGTGCAGGCTGGCGCCGCCGGGCGCGAAGCCATCGGCCTTGGCGTCGTACACGCCCTGGATCAGGCCCATGAATTCGCTGGCGATGTTGCGGTGGAACCAGGGCGGACGGAAGGTGTTTTCCATCGCCAGGATGCGCGGCGGGAAGATGGCGAAGTCCATGTTGGCCGTGCCCGGGGTGTCGGACGGGGCGGTCAGCACCGTGAAGATCGACGGATCGGGATGGTCGTAGCTGATCGAGCCGATCGTGTTGAAGTTGCGCAGGTCGTACTTGTAGGGCGCGTGCGTGCCGTGCCAGGCCACCACGTCCAGCGGCGAATGGCCGATGGACGCGCGCCAGAATCCGCCGGTGAACTTGGCGATCAGCTCGAAGTCGCCTTCCACGTCCTCATACCAGGCCACGGGCGTCTTGAAGTCGCGCACATTGGCCAGGCAGTTCGAGCCGATGGGCCCCAGTTCCGGCAGGCGCAGCGCCGCGCCGAAGTTCTCCAGCATGTAGCCGCGCGCGGTGTCGTCGAGCAGTTCGACGCGGAAGCGCACGCCGCGCGGGATGACCGCGATCTCCAGCGGCTCCAGGTCAATCAGGCCCAGCTCGGTGGCCAGGCGCAGGCGGCCCTGTTGCGGCACCAGCATCAGTTCGCCGTCGGCGTTGTAGAAATAGCGGCCCTTCATGCTCCGGTTGGCCGCGTACAGGTGGATGCCCACGCCGCCCTGTTCGTCGGGGCCGCCGTTGCCGCCGAAGGTCTTCACGCCGTCGAGGAAGTCGATGGGCGCGGTCGGGATCGGCAGGGGGCTCCAACGCAGCTGGTTGGGCGTGACGGGGCCTTCGCCGAAGGTGCTCAGCCAGCCGGCGGCGCCGTCATGGCGCTCGAACGGCTTGTGCTGCGCGCCGGGGCGGATGCGGTACAGCCAGGAACGGCGGTTCTCCGCGCGCGGCGCGGTGAAGGCGGTGCCGGACAGCTGCTCGGCGTACAGGCCGTAGGGGCACTGCTGCGGCGAGTTGCGGCCTTGCGGCAGGGCGCCGGGCAGCGCCTCGGTGGCGCAGTCGTTGCCGAAGCCGGTCTGGTATTGCAGTTCCATGGAATCCTCCTGGTGGCGGCGCGCGGTGCATGGCCGCGCGGTCCGGACTGTAGTGGTCGATACGCCATTTTCGGAAAAATCCCCCCATCAGGCTACGGGAATGTAAAAATAGAGACTATAAATTTTGTGAATAGTAGGGGGCGTGATGGCCGGCTTGCGCGACGTGGACCTGAATCTGCTGCTGCTGTTCCAGCATCTGCTGGAGGACCGCAACATCTCTTCCGTCGCGCGCCGGCTGGACCTGTCCCAGCCCGCCGTCAGCAATGCCTTGCGCCGCCTGCGGCAGGCTTTCGGCGACGAGCTGTTCGTGCGCACCGCCCAGGGCATGCAGCCCACGCCGCGCGCGCAGCGCCTGGCGGGGCCGGTGAGCGAGGCGCTGGCGCTGCTGGCCGGGGCCTTGCAGGATCAGGACGCCTTCGATCCGGCCGCCAGCATGCGGCGGTTCCGCGTGGCCATGACCGACGTGGGCGAAATCCATTTCATGCCGCGCCTGATCGAGGTCTGCGCCCAGGTCGCGCCGCAGGCGCGCATCGATTCGGTGCGCATGCAGGGCGCGGAGCTGGCTCGGGAAATGGAGGCCGGGCGGGTGGACCTGGCCATCGGCGCGTTCGACGACATGGGGGCGGGCGTGATGCAGCGCATGCTGTTCCGCCAGGGCTATGCCACGCTGTTCCGCCAGGCGCATCCCACGGCGCACGCCGGCATGGGCCTGAAGGCGTTTCGCGCCGAGCGCCACCTGATCGTGTCGCGCGCCGCGCCCTATGGGCAGGTGAACCAGTCGATGGAGCGCGCCGGCCTGGACATGGCCGAGCACTTCAGCGTGCCGCATTTTTCGGCGGTGCCGTACATCGTCAGCACGACGAACCTGCTGGCCACCGTGCCCGAAAAGCTGGCCGCCAGCGCGGCGCCGCCCTTCGGTCTGCGCTTCCTGACGCCGCCGCTGAAGGTGCCGGCCTTGCAGACCAATATGTACTGGCAGCGCCGCTATGACCGCGACGGCGGCAATCTCTGGCTGCGCGGCTTGATCGTGGATGCCTTCGCGGTGGGGCGGTAGTCCGAGCAGGAAATGGAACGGGACCGCCGCCGCGTTGCGCGGCAGCGGTCCCGTGGGCGCTCAGGCGGGCATGACGGAGGCGCGCGCCTGCCGCAGCGCCTCGCGCAGCACGTCCATGTCGCCCAGGTGGTTGGCCAGCAGCAGGATCAGCGCCGCGTTCAGTTCCTGGCTCTGCTCCAGGCTCAGGTCGCGGTGCGTGTCGATCAGCGCCTCGTAGAAATCATCGGGCGCGGCCAGGTTGGTGTCGGTGATCAGCATGTTCTTGTCTCCTGTGGCTCAGGCGCGGCCGATGGCGCGATTCAGCGCGGCCGCGACGGCGACGCCGTCGAAGGCGCGCCAGCGCGCCGCGATGTGCTGGTCGGGACGGATCAGGTAGGCGGTGCCGGGCCGCGCGTCATAGCGGGACGCCAGCAGGCCTTCGGCGTCGCTCACCACCGTGACGTCGGCCGGCACGCCGGAGGCGTCGCATTGCGGACCGGCGACCAGCACGGCCTTGACCGGCACCGGCGCCAGGCGCAGCGCGGCCAGCGCGCGCAGCGTGGCGGCGTCGGGCAATTGATCGGGGCAGAACAGCGCCAGCACGAAATCGCCGTCCAGCTGCGACAGCCACCAGCCCGGCTCGCCGCCGGCGCGCACCGGCGCGTCCAGCGCCACGGCGCCGGGCCGCATGCGGCCGGAGAAGGCCGTCGTGTCCGGCGTGTTCAGCGGCGAATCGGCGTAGGTCGCGGGCAGCGACAGGCGGCCGCTGTTGACCAGCGAGCGCGCGAAGGGATGGGTCTTGGCCAGGTTCAGCACCGCGTTGCGGAAGCTACGGCTGATCTCGCTCTTGGGCGTGATGAAATCGGTGGCGCGCGACGAGTTCAGGATGTTCTCGTCGGCGGCGTGCTCGCGCTCGGCGCTGTAGGTGTCGATCAGCGTTTCGGGCGCCAGGCCGTCGGTCACCAGCTTGAGCTTCCAGGCCAGGTTCTCGGCGTCCTGCACGCCGCTGTTGGCGCCGCGCGCGCCGAACGGCGAGACGCGGTGCGCCGAGTCGCCGGCGAAGACCACGCGGCCATGGCGGAACGCGTCCATGCGCTCGCAGGCGAAGGTGTAGACGCTGACCCATTCCAGGTCGAACTGTGTGTCGGGCCCGAGCAGGGCGCGGATGCGCGGCAGCACGTTCTCGGGCTTGACCGCCTCGACGGGATCGGCGTTCCAGCCCAGCTGGAAGTCGATGCGCCAGACGTTGTCCGGCTGCATGTGCAGCAGCACGGACTGGTTGGGGTGGAAGGGCGGGTCGAACCAGAACCAGCGCTCGGCCGGGAAGTCGGCCTTCATCTTCACGTCGGCGATCAGGAAGCGGTCGCGGAAGATGCGGCCGTGGCTTTCCTGGCCGATCAGCTTGCGCACGGGCGAGCGCGCGCCGTCGCAGGCGATCAGCCAGTCGGCGCGCAGCGTGTAGGGGCCTTCGGGCGTCTCGATGCTGACGGCCACGCCGCCGGCGTCCTGTTCCAGGCCGGCGACCTTGTTTTTCCAGCGCAGGTCGATGTTCGGCTCGGCGCGGGCCTGCTCGTACAGGAAGCCCTCGGCGTAGTACTGCTGCAGGTTGATGAAGGCCGGGCGGCGGTGGCCGGGCTCGGGCAGCAGGTCGAAGCGCCAGACTTCCTGCTCGCGGAAGAAGACCTTGCCGACGTTCCAGGACACGCCCTTGTCGGTCATGCGCTGGCCCACGCCCAGGCGGTCCCAGATTTCCAGCGTGCGCTTGGAGAAGCAGATGGCGCGCGAGCCGGTCGACAGCCGGTAATCGTCGTCCAGCACCACCACGCGCAGGCCGCGGCGGGCCAGATCCAGCGCGGTGGTCAGCCCGACCGGGCCGGCGCCCACCACCACCACGGGGTGCCGGGCGGGCGCGCCGGCGTCCTGCTCGGCGCGCTTCTCATAGGCGAACTCCATCGCCTGGTAGTCGATGTCTCCCACGGTTGTCTCCTGTGTGGGGTCTTGTTTTTCTATCGGGCGGCGCGGGCCTTCTTGTCGGGCGCGCGGCCGCCGGTCTTGCGGGCAAGGTCCGGCGGCGCCGGACGGGGAGGGTGCCGCCCCGGCGGGGCGGGCGCGGGCTCAGCCTTCCAGCTGCTGCCACATCTCCAGGTCGCGCTTGTCGGTCCAGATGCGCGGATGCGTGATGCCCTGGGCCTCGTCATAGGCGCGCGACACGTCGAACGGCATGCAGTGGTCGAAGATCACCCAGTCGCTGTAGCGCGGCTTCATGAAGTCGTAGACCTCGCGATAGATGGTCTTCAGGTCCTTGCCCTCGGCCACGCCACGGTTCACGGCGCCGTACAGGTCGGTCAGGAAGGCGCGGGTGCCGGCCAGGCCCTTGCGGACTTCCTCGGCGTTCTTCAGGGCCGGGCCGCGGCCGGGCACCATCTTCTCGGCGTTGAAGCCGGACAGCGCGTCCAGCGTCGAGGGCCAGTCGCGGAAATAGGCGTCGCCGCAGTAGGGCGTGGACTGGTATTCGACCAGGTCGCCGGCGAACAGGATCTTCTGCTCGGGCAGCCAGGCGATGGTGTCGCCCTTGGTGTGGCCACGGCCGACCTGCAGCAGCTGGACTTCCAGGTTGCCCAGGTTGACGGTCATTTCGCCCTTGAAGGTCATGGACGGCCAGACCAGGCCCGGCGGAATCGATTCGGCGTTGCGGAACAGGCGCGGGAAGCGGCCGATCTCGCTGGCCTTGTCCTGCTCGCCGCGCTCGGCGATCAGGTCGTAGGTGTCGCGGCTGGCCAGGATTTCCTGGGCCTGGTAGGCCGACGCGCCGAACACGCGCACGGCGTGGTAGTGCGACAGCAGCACGTACTTGATCGGCTTGTCCGTCACTTCGCGGATGCGGCGGATCACGTCCTGGGCCATGACCGGGGTGGCCTGGGTGTCGACCACCATGACGGCCTCGTCGCCGATGATCACGCCCGTGTTGGGATCGCCTTCGGCGGTGTAGGCATAGGCGTTGTCGGACAGTTTTTCGAACGAGACGACCTTGTCTTCCAGGTCGGCGTGCGAGGCGAATTGCTTGCTCATGGGGGCTCCTTCCACTGTTTTATAGGAATAGGGTGTGGAAGGACTATAGTCCGGCGTTAGTGTTTGTGCAATACGTTTGCTATAAACAAACTCTCACAAATCACCATCGCACCGCACGACATGGCGGGCGAGGGCAGAGCCGCCGCCCCGCTCCCAAGCCGCCCCAACCGGGGCCGCGCGGATCCGGCTTTGCCGGTCCGCGGCGGCGCCCCTTGAGGGGGAGCGCGTAGCGCTCGGGGTGGGGCTCGCCTGCCGGTCCGCGGCGGCGCCCCCTGGGGGGAAGCGCGCAGCGCTTCGGGGGGGGTTACACCTTTTGGCATTTGGGGCAGTAGTAGGTCGCCCGTTGCCCTTGGACTATGCGCTTGATCGGGGTGGCGCAGACCCGGCAGGGCTGGCCTTCCCGTTCATAGACGGCGGCGTGGATCTCGAAGTAGGCGCCCGGCTCGCCGGTGGCGCCCACATAGTCGCGCAGGGTGCTGCCGCCCGAGGTCAGGGCGTCCGACAGCGTGGCGCGCACGCACTCGGCCAGCCGGTCGCAGCGGGCGGGCGACAGCTTGTTGGCCGGCGTCTTGGGGTTGATGCGGGCACGGAACAGGCTTTCGGATGCGTAGATATTGCCCACGCCGACAACGGCCGCGCCGGCCAGCAGCACCTGCTTGATGGCGGCGCTGTGGCGCTGGAAATGCCGATGCAGCCAGGCGCCGTCGAAGCGCGGGTCGAAGGGTTCGATGCCCAGCTTGGCCAGCAGCGGATGCGCCTCGATCGGGCCGTCGCCGGCGGCGTGCCACAGCACCGCGCCGAAGCGGCGCGGGTCGTGCAGCCGCAGCACCGCCTGGTCGAAGATCCATTCGACGTGGTCGTGCTTGCGCAGGAATTCACCCGGCGCGACGCTGCGCAGCGAGCCCGACATGCCCAGATGCACGATCTGGGTGCCATGCTCGAAGCGCAGCAACAGGTACTTGCCGCGGCGCGCGCATTCCAGCACCTCGCGGCCGGCCAGCAGGCCGGGCAGATCGGGCGGAATGGGCCAGCGCATGCGGGCTTCGTGGATGACCAGCCGGGCGAGCTTGCGGCCGGTGATGACGGCGTCTATTCCCCGACGCGTGGTTTCGACTTCGGGCAGTTCCGGCATGAGCCAGTGTAAGATCAACAATTGGTGTTCGAAGATTGTGCCATCAACCGGACGGGCCGCGTGAAGTCGTCTATCAAACAAATGAATATCGGTATCGCCGCATTGGCGCTTGCTCTGGCGTCAACGCTGGCCCAGGCGGCGGACGGCCGGGCGCGGGACGCGACGGGCCCGCGCATGGCCCCCCAGACCCGCCAGGCGGAAACCGAAGTGATCCGCCTGCGGGCGGGCCAGCTGCCCTATGTGTCGCTGACCGCCGACATCTTCTATAGAGTGCTGGCGTCCGAGATCGCCGCCCAGCGCGGCATGTACGGCACGGCTGCCACCACCATGGTCGGCCTGGCGCGCGACACCGGCGACCCCCGCCTGGCGCGCCGCGCGCTGGAATTCCAGCTGGCGGGCGGCAACCTGCCCGGCGCGCTGGACGCGGCCCGCGTCTGGGCGCGCCTGTCGCCCAACGACCTCGAGGCCAGCTCCACCGAGCTGGCGCTGGCGGCGGCCAACGGCCAGACCCGTGGCCTGTCGCAGGCGCTGCGCAACCGCATCGACGCCTCGCGCGACAAGCCCGCCGCCATCGGCCAGGCCCTGGCTGTCCTCAGCCGCCTGAACGACCGCAGGCTGGCCCTGCGCATCCTGGACGAATCCTTCAGCGACGGCGTGCGCAAGCTGCCCGCCGCCCATATGGCGCTGGCCGACGTGGCCTCGGCGGCCGGCGACGACGAGCGCGCGGCCCAGGAAGCGCGCGCCGCGCTGGCGGCCGATCCCAAGTCGGAACCTGCCGCCCAGCGTGTGCTGGAGTACGGCTTCAAGGTCGATCCGCAGCGCGCCCAGACCGAGGCGCGCGCCTATATCGCGCGCAATCCCAACGCGCGCAAGGTGCGCCTGATGCTGGCCGGTCAACTGGCCGACAGCGGCGATTACAACGCCGCGCTGGCTGAGTTGCAGTCCATGTCGCGCCGTTCGCCCGAGGACTTCGACCTGCTCTTCATGCAGGCCCAGCTGGCTTACAAGGCCGGCCAGTTGCAGCAGGCGCGTACCTTGCTGCAGCAGTACCTGGACGTGCAGAACCAGCGCCAGCGGGCCACGGTGCCCGGCGCCACCGACGCCGGCGCGGCGGCTGCCGACGCGCACGTGCTGCTGGCGCGCATCGCCGAGGATCAGGGCCGCTACGACGAAGCGATCAACGAACTCGGCCGCATCGAGGATCCCACGCTGCGTTACTCCGTGCGCATGCGCCAGGCCGCGCTGCGCGCCAAGGAAGGCCGCGTCGACGACGCCCTGGCCATGATCGATGCCGCCGGCCCGCAGGACGAGGAAGAGCGCACCCAGGGCGTGCTGACCAAGGCGCAGATCCTGCGCGACGCTGATCGCGTCGGCCAGGCGGTGGCGGTGCTGGAAGCCGCCGACCGCGACCTGCCCGACACGGTGGAAATCAAGTACGAGCTGGCCATGCTGTACGAGCGCCAGGACCGCGTGGCCGACCTGGAGCGCCTGCTGCGCCAGGTCATCGCGCTGGACCCGGACCATGCCCACGCCTACAACGCGCTGGGCTACACGCTGGCCGACCGCAACCAGCGCCTGCCCGAGGCGCTGGACCTGATCACGCAGGCGCTGGAACTGGCGCCCAACGATCCGTTCATCCTGGACAGCATGGGCTGGGTCAAATTCCGCATGGGCGACCAGGCCGCCGCGGCCGAATACCTGCGCCGCGCCTACAGCACGCGTCCCGAGGCCGACATCGCCGCCCACCTGGCCGAAGTGCTGTGGAGCCAGGGCAAGCGCGACCAGGCGGTGGAACTGCTGCGCGGCGCCAAGCTCAAGGATCCGGCCAACCGCGCCCTGCTCGACACCATCAAGCGGCTGGGGGTCGCGCTTTGACCACGGCCGTCATGGTCCGCTGGCGCGACGCGTCGGTGTGGCTGCGCGGGGCCTTGATGGTCATGCTGGCGTTCACGCTGGCGGCCTGCACCACCACGCCCAAGCCCATCGAGGGCATTGGGCCCGACGCGTTCTCGCGCATTGGGCGCTTCGCCATCACGGTCAACGAGGAAAGCGGCAAGCAGAATGCCGTGCAGGGCGGTTTTTCCTGGTCCGACGATGGCCGTCGCTATGTGCTGGACCTGACCAATCCGCTGGGCTCCACCGAGGCGCGCGTCGAAGGCCTGCCCGGCAGCGCCAGCTTGACCAAGGCCGATGGCACCCGTCTGGTGGCGGACAACCCCGACGCGCTGGCTGAGGACGCGCTGGGCAGCAGCATGCCGGTGTCCGGCCTGCGCGACTGGCTGCGCGGCAAGCTGCCCGCCGAACCCGAGCCGGGCGAGCTGTCGCGCGATGAGCTGGGCCGTCCGGCCGGCTTCGAGCAGGGCGGCTGGCGCGTGCGGCTGTCGCGCTACGACACGAAAGGGCCGATGCTGCTGGTGATGGAACGGCAGGAGCCTGGCCGCCGCATCCTGGTGCGGCTGGTGGTCAACCAGCCCTGACGCGTCGTGCGCGGTTGCGCATGCCAGGAACAAGGCGCCCCATGGGGCGCCTTTTGTTTGCCTGCCGCATGGCTGGCTTGCGTGTCTGTTCCGCCCCTCTGCGACAAGAGGCTGCAAAGGGCCTGCCCGCGGACCGCATGAGGGCTGCGCCGGTGCTACAGGAAGATTTCATCGATGCAATAAATAGAAGGAAATCAGTATTGTTACTGATGGAAATGTTTCGTCGAAGTTGAATAATTCTCCTCATGCCCGTTCGGGCTACGAGCCCGGACGGACCGCAAGACCGGCGTCGAACCAAGCCGCCGCCCCTACGGAGAATTGCCCATGTTCAGGAACACCCGCGTCGCGACGATACTGCTGGGAACCATCGCGATCTTCTTCACCTTCCAGTTGCTGGTCGGAGGCATGGGCTTCGTCGCCCTGCGACAGACCAATCAGGATGTCGGACAGCTCTACCGCCTGTCCTCGGAGCAGGTCAATGCCGTCAATTCCGCCGCGTTGTCGCTGGTCGCGGCGCGCACCGACCTGACCCGTTATGCCGCCCGCGTGGCCAAGGGCAATCCCGGAGACACCACCGCATTGCGGCTGGCGCGCCAGCGCATCGCCGCCGGCGACCGCAACTTCCAGGGCTTCGCCAGCGGCCTGAGCGCCGAGGAGAAAACCGCGTCGGCGGATCTGATCGAGGCCTACACCACCTTCAGCGGCAATCTGCAGTCCCTGGGCAAGGCACTGGAGGGCGGTGACGCCGACGCCTACGGCAAGCCCGCCACGCAGCAGGCGCAGGAGATCCTGGTCAACGAGCGCGACGCCTTCATGCGCCGCGCCGAGGAGGCCGGGCAGGGCGTGATGGAAGAGATCTCGCTGTTCCAGTCGCTGTTCGTCTATGTGCTGGCGGGCTTCCTGGTGGTGGGGCTGGTCATGGCGGTCGGCGCACACGTGTTGATCCGGCGCATGATCGTGCGGCCGCTGCTGGAGGCGGGCGAGATCTTCAGGCGCATCGCCGAGGGCGACCTCACGCGCCGCGTGGCAGATCGAGGCCGCAACGAGATCGGCGCCTTGCTGGCGGCGCTCAGGAGCATGCAGGATGGCCTGGTCCGCACGGTGTCCTCGGTGCGTCGCGGCGTGGATGAGATCCATGTGGGCTCGCGCGAAATCTCCTCGGGCAACGCCGATCTTTCCAGCCGCACCGAACAGCAGGCCGCGTCGCTGGAGCAGACCGCGGCCAGCATGGAGGAACTGGCTTCCACCGTGAAGCAGAACGCGGGCATCGCGCACGAGGCCAACCGCATGGTGGGCGAATCGGCTGCGGTCGCGCGACGCGGCGGCGAGGCGGTGGCCGGCGTGGTCGAGACTATGCGTGCCATTTCCGGCAGCTCGGCGCGCATTGCCGACATCGTAGGCGTGATCGATGGCATTGCCTTCCAGACCAATATCCTGGCGCTGAACGCGGCCGTGGAAGCGGCGCGCGCGGGCGAGCAGGGCAAGGGCTTCGCCGTGGTCGCGAGCGAGGTGCGCACGCTGGCCCAGCGCAGTGCCGCGGCGGCCAAGGAGATCAAGCAGCTGATCGAGGACTCCACGCAGAAGGTCGGCGTGGGCTCGGCCCAGGTCGAGCGGGCCGGCGCCACCATGCGCGAGATCGAGGACTCCGTGCAGCGTGTCACCAGCCTGATGGGCGAGATCTCGGCCGCGTCCGAAGAGCAGTCCAGCGGCATCGATCAGGTCAACCGCGCCGTCGCGCAAATGGACAACGTGACGCAGCAGAACGCGGCGCTGGTGGAGCAGGCCGCCGCCGCGGCCGGCGCGCTGGAAGAGCAGGCGCGCCAGCTTGCGGACGCGGTGTCGGTGTTCAAGCTGCCCGGCGGGCAGGTGATCGAGGCGCAGGCCGCGCAATTGCAGGGCGCGCCCGGCGCGACGCCGCAACTGGCCTGAGCGCGCTGGCTAAAATCCGGGAATCTCATCCGTTTCGGCCGATTCCCGTGACTCTCTACGACGTACCCGCGCCCGCCAAGCTCAACCTGTT
This sequence comes from Achromobacter sp. 1011811831, assembly GCF_059760905.1. Classification (NCBI taxonomy): domain Bacteria; kingdom Pseudomonadati; phylum Pseudomonadota; class Betaproteobacteria; order Burkholderiales; family Alcaligenaceae; genus Achromobacter; species Achromobacter sp. 1011811831. The sequence continues at coordinate 54,301 of NZ_JCBANG010000016.1, read as the reverse complement.
CCTGCACGTCGTGGGGCGGCGCGCCGACGGCTACCACCTGCTGCAGACCGTGTTCCGCTTCATCGACCTCTGCGACACGCTGCATTTCGAGACGCGCGCCGACGGCATCATCAGCCGCGCCACCGATCTGCCCGGCGTGCCCGAGGACCAGGACCTGACGGTGCGCGCCGCGCGCGCGTTGCAACGCGCCACCGGCACGCGCCAGGGGGCGCAGATCAGCCTGGAAAAGCGCATCCCGCAGGGCGGCGGCCTGGGCGGCGGCTCCAGCGACGCGGCCTCCACGCTGATCGCGCTGAATCGCCTCTGGGGCACGAATCTCAGTCGGCGCGAGCTGATGGACCTGGCGTTGCCGCTGGGCGCGGACGTGCCCGTGTTCGTGTTCGGGCAATCGGCTTTTGCCCAGGGCGTGGGCGAGGATCTCAGCGCGGTGGCGCTGCCCGAGCGCGCCTATCTGGTGGCCCAGCCGGATGCCAGCGTGCCGACCGTTGGAATTTTTTCCGCAGAGGATTTGACAAGGGATACTTCTTCGATCACAATAGCGGACTTTCTTGCTTCGCCTACTTTCTGCACCAAAAATTGCACTGAAAGCGAACGGAGATCTGGTCTAAACGCCGGGCCCGCCAGCTTCGAATTTTTTGGCAGAAATGATCTGGAGCCGGTGGTTTACCGTCTTTATCCTGAGGTTCTCAGGGCATCGCGGTGGCTTACTGAACATGGAGTCCATGTTCGTATGTCGGGGTCTGGTGCGTGTTTGTTCGCCGAATACTCCAAACTTTCCGAAGCCGTTTTGGCGAAAACGGAAATTACCGCTACAATGCGCGGCGCTGTTAAAACAAATAGTTTTCAGCAAACCGCTCATCCACGGTTTCGGTTGGTTCAGGCTTGTGCCGGATTAGCTGAACACCCACTGCGGGATTGGATTGCAAGATAGTTGGGGAGTCGCCAAGCTGGTTAAGGCACCGGATTTTGATTCCGGCATGCGAAGGTTCGAATCCTTCCTCCCCAGCCAGCCGAATACATAAAAAAGCTGTTGAACACGCCTGTCAGACACTGGCCCCGGTTCAGCAGCTTTTTTGTTTTCCGGCCAGGTTCTGCTTTAGCGCAACACCTCGCGTCACCCTGCATCACCCCCCGCTTCACTCCGTTCGCGTCTGTTTCAAACGACCATCGCATCATCCATCATGGCAAACGATAGTTTCATGATCTTCACGGGCACCGCCAACACTCGGCTGGCCGTGGACGTAGTCAACCACCTCGACATGTCCCTGGGCAAGATGACCGTGGGTCGCTTCTCGGACGGCGAGGTGATGGTCGAGATCAACGAGAACGTGCGCGGCAAGGACGTCTTCGTCCTGCAGCCCACCTGTGCGCCCACCAACGACAACCTGATGGAAATCATGGTGATGGTCGATGCCCTGCGCCGCGCCTCGGCCGGCCGCATCACCGCCGCGATTCCCTATTTCGGCTACGCCCGCCAGGATCGCCGCCCGCGCTCGGCGCGCGTCGCGATCTCGGCCAAGGTCGTGGCCAACATGCTGCAAGTGGCCGGCGTGGACCGGGTCCTGACGATGGACCTGCACGCCGACCAGATCCAGGGCTTCTTCGACATCCCCGTGGATAACATCTACGCGGGCCCGATCCTGCTGGGCGACATCTGGCGCCGCAACTTCTCGAACCTGGTCGTCGTGTCCCCGGACATCGGCGGCGTGGTGCGGGCCCGCGCGCTGGCTAAGCAGCTCGAAGCAGACCTGGCCATCATCGACAAGCGTCGTCCGCGCGCCAACGTGTCGGAAGTGATGAACATCATCGGTGAAGTCGACGGCCGCACCTGCATCATCATGGACGACATGGTCGACACCGCCGGCACGCTGTGCAAGGCGGCCCAGGCCCTGAAGGACCGCGGCGCCGGCGCCGTCTACGCGTATTGCACGCACCCCGTGCTGTCGGGCGGCGCGATCGAGCGCATCGAGGGCTCGGCCCTGGACGAGCTGGTCGTCACCGACACCATCCCGCTGTCCGAAGAAAGCCAGGCCAGCGGCAAGATCCGCCAGCTGTCCTGCGCGGCGCTGCTGGGCGAGACCATCCTGCGTATCTCGAACGCGGAATCGGTCAGCTCGCTGTTCGTCGACTGAGGCCGGTCGGCACTACCCGGATTTGCGTCTTGCTGGTCGCGGCAGGACGCGAAAAACACGGCGCGCACCTTGCGCGCCGTGAACACAACCGGCGAACCCGTTTCGCCATTTTTTGCTTTTGGAGTTTTCCATGAAATTCAATGCCACTGCGCGTAGCGTCCAGGGTTCGAGTGCGAGCCGCCGCCTGCGCCGCGCGGGCCGCGTTCCCGCCATCGTTTATGGCGGTACGGCTGCCCCCCTGAACATCGAACTCGACCACAACGAGATCTACCACGCCCTGCGCAAGGAAGAGTTCCACGCTTCCATCCTGCAAATGGCGCTGGAAGGCGCTGCCCAGGAAGAGCAAGTCCTGCTGCGTTCGGTTCAATGGCACGCCTACAAGCCGCAAGTCCTGCACGTGGACTTCCAGCGCGTGGACGCCAACCAGGCCCTGCGCACCAAGGTGCCGCTGCACTTCCTGAACGCTGAAGTCTCGCCGGCCGTCAAGCTGAGCGGCGCGATCATCAGCCACGTGCTGACCGAGCTGGAAGTCACCTGCCTGCCGGCCGCCCTGCCGCAGTTCATCGAAATCGACCTGAAGGACCTGCTGCCCGGCGCGTCGGTCCACCTGGCCGACATCAAGCTGCCCAAGGGCGTGACGTACGTCCCGCACGGCGCTGAAGCCAACCCGCTGCTGGTCGCTGCCGTGGTCAAGGGCGGCGCCGCCGCTGACGACGCCGCCGAAGCTGCTCCGGCCGCCTAAGCCAGGCCGCGAGCCCCCGGGCTTGCGCAAGGCTGACGCCGAAACCCTGCGCGTGCATTTGCATGCGCAGGGTTTTTTGGTTTAAACACCCCCATCATGTCTACTCCCATACGCCTCATCGTCGGGCTGGGCAATCCCGGCCCCGACTACGAAACCACCCGGCACAACGCCGGCTTCTGGCTGGCCGACCACCTGGCCGACGATCTGCGCGCGTCCTTCGCGCTGGAGAAGTCGTTCTTCGGCATGGTCGCCAAGGCCCGGCTGGGCGCGGACAACGTGCTGCTGCTCAAGCCCAACACCTACATGAACCGGTCCGGCCAGGCGGTCGGCGCGCTGGCGCGCTTCTACAAGCTCGCGCCCGAGGCCGTGCTGGTGCTGCACGATGAGCTGGACCTCATGCCCGGCCAGGTGAAGCTCAAGCAGGGCGGCGGACACGCCGGCCACAACGGCCTGAAGGACATCCAGGCGGCGCTGGGCAGCCCCAATTTCTGGCGCCTGCGCATCGGCATCGGCCATCCGCGCACGCTGGGGCTGGCGCAGCAGGTCGCGGACTTCGTCCTGCATCCGCCGCGCCGCGAAGAGCAGACTGCGATCGAAGCGGTGATCGATCGCTGCCGCGCCGTGGTGCCGGCGATGCTGGCCGGCGATTTTCCGCTGGCGACGCGGCAACTTCACAGCGGCAACGATGCCTAAAGGGGTTGTAGCCGTCTGTCGCGGGCGATGAGCCCGCACCTTGAATCGTTGAAATGCACATGTCCGCCCAGCCTGTCGTGTCCACACCCCGCAAGATGCGTTTTCGCGACGAACTGGTCGATTTCTGGCGCTTCATCCGCCGGCCGCGACCGGCGCGGCTGCCGGGGCGCGGATCGGGCGGCGGCGTGTGGCGCGATTTCTGGCCCGGCGTGCGCCCTGGTCGGCTGCTGGCCTGGGCGCTGCTGCTGTGGTGCGTGAACCTGTTCGCGCTGGGACCGGTGGCGGTCGCCGCCGCCGGACTCGCGGGCGCCACGCATAGGCTGGATCCCACCAACATCCCCTGGCTGACCGCCATCATCTGGGCGCCGCTGGTCGAGGAAATGCTGTTCCGCTACGGCCTGCGACGGCCCAGGCAGGCGCTGTGGCTGTGCCCGGCACTGGTGCCCGTGGTGCTGTGGGGGCCGCGCATCTGGACCGGGCTGCTGCTGGCCGCATTCCTGCTGCTGGCCGTCTGGGCGCTGATCCGGCGCGCGCAGCCGCAGCAAGGCTGGGATACGACCTGGCGTCGCTATTACCTGAAGCACTTCGGCCTGGTGTTCCACCTGGCCACGCTGACCTTCGCCGCCGTGCACCTGAGCAATTTCGTCTTCAGCAAGACGCCGTACTGGCTGCTGCCCCTGCTGGTGCTGCCGCAATGGCTCACGGGGCTGGCGCTGGGCTGGATGCGGGTACGCAGGGGCATCGGCGCGGCCATCGCGCTGCACGCCGTCTTCAACGCGGGGCCGATCGTGCTGATCTGGGCGGTGATGCGCTGGGTGCCTGGGGCGGCGGCGTAGGGCAGTTCTGGCACGTTGCGTTCCTGATGGGCCTTTTTGTTTTCTACACTGATGCGGGACTTATGGACGCGCGGCGCAGTCGTGCTTTGGCAGTGCCTTCATGACAAGGTAAGACCGGATTGCGCGGCGAGCCGTCCGCCGTTTACCTATCCACGAGTGTGTCGCGTGATAGATTGCTAGTCAGCGAGCCACACAGCAGTGTCAATCAGAGATGCCGAGATCATGACCGACTTGAAGGGGTTTATCGAGAACCAGCGGATGCTTGCTACTGTCCAGGCGCAAGTTGACTGGACAAAGCGCCGTCAGAAATGGTTGCGGGAGCTGGATGAGCTTTTCTGCTGGATCGCGCGTGAACTGGAAATGGCCGGTCTGAGACAGGACGCTTTCGAAAGGCCTGTTCTCCAACTGCATGAGGAGCGCCTGGGTCACTATGATGCGCCGTCCTTGTCTGTCCAGCTGCCTACCGGACTTTGGGTGGATTTCAAGCCCAAGGGGAGCGTGATCATTGGCGGCTATGGCCGTGTCGACGTGCAACCTCGTCATGCGCTCAAGTTGGTCAAGCTGATTGCTCTCGATGCCCACGAGGATCGGTCGCCCGTTGATCACACGCCGTCCTACGACAGGGACTGGGTATGGCGGGTTTTCCCGGCGATAGGGACGGCAGGGTCATATGCCCTGGATGAGGCGGGATTGGGGCGGCTCTTCACGGACGTCATGAACTGAGGTGCCAGCATGTTTCCCGACATCGCCAGAGCGCGCGACTGGTACTTTTCCACGAGGGACGGACTCCTGTGCTTGGGACGTTACATCCATGCTCCCAGTCGTCCCGAGGGGATCAGCGCCATCACTGATGACGCCATTTTCGGCATGACCGAAGCAGAGTGGAAGGACTACCTCCAGAAGCGACTGGATGAGCACGAGCTGTTCGCTTCCCTTGCCTTGATGGCGGCATGCGAGGGGGCTATCCGCAGAGATGTGCAGTGGCGGGTTGCCGAAAGGCGATCGCAGCATCAGCAGTTTTCCAAAGTGCCAGAGAAGGGATACCTGAAGATATCGACGATACTCAACCGCTGGATACAGGTGCTGGGCTCCAGCCACTATGCGAGCAATCGCTTGAAGCAATTGCTGGGGTTGTATGTTGGGCGCAATGCGCTGGCTCACGGCGTCGCGCCTATGGGCAGCGCGGTGTTCGAGGCGTTATGGGAAGACCTGCGCAAGATCGAAGACAAATGGAAGCAGGCCGTGCCGGACTTCCGTGGATTCTGAGGGACATAGTCCTGGCCAGGACTCAGGTGATGCATGCCCACCCGTGGTCACCCCCGGCGTTCCGGCCTGCGCCCAGTCGCGCAAAACGGTTAAAATGCGCCTTTTCCGGACATGTGCGACCAAGCGCCCGGCAAGTCCGCCGGCTCCGCGCCTTGCGCGCCAGTGCCCGCGGCCTCCCGCCATCCCCGCGCGGGACGGCAAGATGTACCGCACTCACATTGGGCGCTTAGCGCCTTGATACGTATAGGATTCCCATGGCTCTGCAATGCGGCATCGTCGGCCTGCCCAATGTCGGCAAATCGACGCTTTTCAACGCTCTGACCCGCGCCGGCATCGCCGCCGAGAACTATCCGTTCTGCACCATCGAGCCCAACGTGGGCGTCGTGGAAGTGCCGGATCCGCGCCTGCAGAAGCTGGCCGAGATCGTCAAGCCCGAACGCATCCTGTCGGCCACGGTCGAGTTCGTGGACATCGCCGGCCTGGTGGCCGGCGCGAGCAAGGGCGAAGGCCTGGGCAACCAGTTCCTCTCGCACATCCGCGAGACCGACGCCATCGTCAACGTGGTGCGCTGCTTTGAAGACCCGAACGTGATCCACGTCGCCGGCAAGGTCGATCCCATCGCCGACATCGAGGTCATCGAGACCGAGCTGGCGCTGGCCGACCTGCAGACCGCCGAGAAGGCCCTGCAACGCCACCAGAAGACCGCGCGTTCCGGCGACAAGGAGTCGCAGCGCATCGTGGCCGTGCTGGAAAAGTGCGTGGCCCAGCTGAACGAAGCCAAGCCCATCCGCGCGCTGGACCTGACGACTGAAGAAAAAGCCGACATCGCCCAGCTCTGCTTCATCACCGCCAAGCGTGCGATGTACGTGGGCAACGTGGCCGACGACGGCTTCACCAACAACCCGCTGCTGGACCGCCTGACCGAGTTCGCCGCCAAGCGCAACGCGCCCGTGGTCGCCATCTGCGCCGCCATCGAGTCCGAGATCGTCGACCTGGACGACGCCGACCGCCAGGCCTTCCTGAGCGACATGGGCATGGAAGAGCCGGGCCTGAACCGCCTGATCCGCGCCGCCTTCAAGCTGCTGGGCCTGCAAACGTACTTCACCGCCGGCGTGAAGGAAGTGCGCGCCTGGACCGTGCCGATCGGCGCCACTGCGCCCCAGGCCGCCGGCGTGATCCACACCGACTTCGAACGCGGCTTCATCCGCGCGCAGACCATCGCCTATGAAGACTACATCGCCTACAAGGGCGAGCAGGGCGCCAAGGAAGCCGGCAAGATGCGCGCCGAAGGCAAGGAATACATCGTGCAGGACGGCGATGTGATGAACTTCCTGTTCAACGTCTGATCCCCGCCCGCGTATCCGCTTCCCACGGAACGGATGCGCCCAGCGGCAAAAACCGAGGCCTGCCATCTGGCGGGCCTCGGCTTTTTTCATCGCCCCTCAGCGCCCGCGCTTGCGCCTGATCGCGACTTCATACGCCCGCAGCGTCTCATCCATCTTGCGCCCCAGCTGGAAGTTGTCTTCGGCAAAGACGCGAGCCTGCTTCACCACCCGACGCGCCCGGGCGGGATCGCTCCAGATGCCAGCCACATGCCCGGTGAACCCGGCCACGTCGCCCGGCTCGGCCAGCCAGCCGGTCTCGTCCGGCTTCACGATCTCGGGCAGTCCGCCCACATTGCTGACCACCACCGGGCAACCGGCGGCGAAGGCTTCGGGTACGACGCGCGACCAGGCCTCGTTGGACGAGGGCACCAGCAGCGCGTCGGCGGCGTGGATCACCTGGTCGATGTCGCCGCGATGGCCGGCGAACACGGTATGGGCCGCGATGCCCAGTTCATCGGCCAGCGCGTGCAGCCGGGGGCCGAAGGCGGCCTTTTCGGCGGTGGGCGTGCCGACCACGAGCGCGATGGCGGGGATCGCGCGCTGGCGCAGTTGCTGGACCACGCGCAGCAGGTCGTCCTGGCGTTTTTCCGGGCGCAGCATGCCGATGGTGGCGACCACGAAGGCGTCGGTGTCCAGCCCGAGTTCGGCGCGCATGCGCTGGCGCAGCGCGGCCTTGTCCACGTCCAGGAAGAAGCGCTGGTCGGCCCATTCGCCGACCACGCTGACGCGTTCGGCCGGCGCGAAGCCGGCCGACACGATGTCGTTGCGGCCTTCGCCGCTGGTGGCGATGACGTGATGGCAGCCGACGCGCCATTCCAGGCGCTTGCGCAGGCTGGTGCGCAGGTACTTGGCGAAATGGCGGGTGCGCACGACGGCGCACAGGTCCTGGCACAGCGCGCTGGTCTTGCCGTCCGCGCGGCTGTGGGCGTCGATGACCTCGATGCGCAGGCGCTTGACCAGCCGGCGCAGCCCCAGCACGGTGGACGGCGAGTAGGCGGATTCGAAGTCGATGCCCACGGCTTCCAGCGAGCGCTCGTGCGCCGCCTTCAGCGTCTCGCTGCCGGGCGGCGCGGCGATGGCCACGACATGCCCATGCTCCTTGAGCCACTGCGCCTGTTCCAGGACGCGGAATTCCATGCCGCCCAGATGGGAGCCGGCCAGAGTGTGCAAGATCTGCATGAGGGTCGAAAAAGAGGGAGGGCGCGCCTTGCTGGAGGCCAATCCGGCTGGAAGCGCTGGAGAGGCCGTGGCGTGGCGCGCGGGCCGTTCGCGCCGCGTGGCCAGCGGGCGGGGGCGGTGGCGCTGGGCGCGGCCCTGGAGCCGTGCCTGCGGCTTGGCCGCGTCCTGCCGCCCGGGTAGCGGCGCGTGGCTGGATTCTAGGGGCTTTTCGGGAAATGTAAAGACGGCCCGCGCTGGCGGGCCGGCATGAGGCTCGCAAGCGCGGCCTGTGGATTCGCGCGCGGAGTGGTGGGGTGCCTTCAGTCGCGTCGCGCGTGACGGGCGACGGATCAGGACGCCAGCGCCGCCCGGCAGGCCAGCCCCGCCAGATACAGTCCGACGCCGAAGGACGCGTGCGCCATCAGACTGCGCAGCCGCGCGACCGGCGGGTTGGGCGTCCTGGATGCGACGATGCCCGCGCCCATGCCGGGCTGCAGGATGAAGAAGGGCGCGGCCACCGTGCCGATGCCGACCAGCAGCGCGGGCAGGAAGGTCGGGCGCTGCGCCCATTGCGGTCCGGCGATGAGCAGCAGCAGGGCCGCGAAGGCGACGCCGATGGCGTAGTGCGCGATCCAGCCGATGGCGGCTTCCGATGCGACCGGTTCGGCCTTGCCAATGTTCGGGTGGATAAACCGTCCGCGCGGCAGATGGCCGATCCAGCGGCCTACCATGGCGTAGTTCAGGTCGGGGATGTTGAAGCAGCGCTTGAGGAACAGCGCCCAGGCGTCCATGACCAGCGTGGCGCCGGCGCCGATCAGCAGGATGCGGACGAGGAAATCGGAATCGATGGTCATGGTGTCGGGGCGCGCCGCAAGACGGGTGCGCCATACATTCAATAAATTAATTGAATGATATTAAATGTCAAGACCGCCTGTCAACGCCGGCTTCGGCCGGACCGTTGGCGCGCGCCGGCCGGTTCATCGCCGCGGCGCTCAACAGGATCAGCGCCGCCCCGGCGATCTGGATGGCGTTCATGCGCTGATCGAAGGCCAGCGCGTCGACCAGCATCGCGACGATGGGGTAGATGAAGGACAGCACGCCGATGAGGCTGGTCGCGGTTTTTTGCAGCGCGCTGTAGAGCAGCGTCGACATCAGGCCGGTATGGACCACGCCGATCGCGACAAGCAGGCCCCAGGCGCGTGGCTGGTCGGGCAGGGCGGCCGAGGGTGCCATCAGCGCCGCGCCGATGAGGAGCTGGATCAGCACGATCAGATGCGGCGGCACGCCCTTCAAGCCCTTGGCGATGATGGCGGCGATCGCGTAGAAGAACGCCGCGCCCAAGGCCAGCGCGACGCCGGTGGCGAACGAGCCGCCCGCATGCAGGGCCGCCGCCGGCCGGCCTGCGACGATGGCCGCCAGGCCGCCGAAGGCCAGCGCCAGGCAGGCGAGCTTGCGCGCGCCCGGTTTCTCCTTGAAGCACAACGCGCCCAGCGCGACCAGCATGAAGGGCTGCGTGTGATAGACGATGGTGGCGACCGAGATGGACGCGTGGCCGTAGGCGCCGAACAGCAGCGTCCAGTTCAGCGCCAGCGCCACGCCGCCCAGCGCGCACAGGCCTGCCTGGCGGCGGTTCAGCAGGCCCGGCCGCAGTTGCCCCAGCCAGCCGCAGACGGCCAGCATGGCCAGCGCGCCGAACAGGCAGCGCCAGAACACCGCGGCGCGCGGCGACACGCCGGCCGCCAGCACGAACCAGCCGACAGTGCCGGAAATGATCATCGCGGCCGTCATCTGCAGGCCGCCTCGGGTGTTGTCGGTGATGGGCATGAGTCGTCGCTGGCTGGCGCCGGCCTTTCATATCGAACGATGGATTGATATAGTGAACAAATATTTAATATCGTTCGTCAAGTCGAACGTTCGGGGCCGTAGAAAAAGCGGACCCGCCATGGATCGGACCCGCACCATGCACCAGCCATCTTTCCCAACCGCGGACTCGGCGCCCACCGCCGCCTCGCCGGCTCCCATTGGCCTGCTGGCAACCGCGCTGCGCCGCGAGCGCGAACGCGCCGGCATGTCGCTCGCCGAATTGGCCCGGCGCGCCGGGCTGGCCAAATCCACTTTGTCGCAGCTGGAATCGGGCATGGGCAATCCCAGCCTCGAAACGCTGTGGGCGCTGGCGATGGCGCTGGATGTGCAGGTCAGCCGGCTGATCGGCGAAGCCCAGGCCAGGGTGCAGGTCATTCGCGCGCACGAAGGCGCCGCTGCCGTGTCCGAGCAGGGCAACTATGCGGCGACGCTGCTGGCCGCCTGTCCCTCGGGCGCGCAGCGCGATGTGTACCGGGTGCGGGCGCAGCCCGGCGAGCCGCGACTGTCCAGGCCGCATGGCCCGGGCATGATCGAGCATGTGATCCTGGCGAGCGGCCGCGCGCGGATCGGGCCGCTGGGGCGGGAGGTGGAGCTGGCGCCGGGCGATTACATCCGCCATGCGGCCGACGTGCCGCATGTGTTCGAGGCGCTGGCGCCCGACACCGTGGCTGTGATGCTGCTGGAGCACGGCTGAGCGTTTGAACTTGTCTTGAGGATGATCCTCGCTTTAAGAATCTTCCCGCAGACTGAGCCCCGTGTCTTGCCTATAGTCTTGTCGCCAAGAGGTGGAAGGAGCGGGACATGAAGTCGTGGGCGATACGGATTGCGTTGGTGGGGGCGGCATTCGGCGTGCTGACCTGCCTGTCCAGCGCCTGGGCGCCCGTGGCGCGCGCGCCGTTGGCGCAGGACAACTGATCGAGGACTAGCCGCGATGGCCGAGACGCGCGTGTGACGCTGGCACGCGGTCTCCGATTTGTTACGATAGCGATATCTGCATGCCGGCGTCGCCGGCGCTTTCCGCAGGCTTTTCCTTCAAGCACGCTTCTTCTCCGGCGCCGCGCCGCGGATCTGGCCGGCGAGGGGATTTGCCGCCGAAGGCAAATGGATTTCAAAACGCCCGCGGCCCGGCCGCCGGCGAAGCGCCAGCGCCGCGCGGCAGCGCGGCATCACAGGGATTTCCAGTCGAGGTACCGACGGGGCAGCAATGAAAACGTGGTTCAAGCGCATATTGATAGGCCTGGTAGTGTTGGTTGTCGTGGCCGTCGTTGGCCTGGCCATCTTCTTGCTGACATTCGATCCCAATGCGTACAAGTACAAGCTGGAAGAGCTTGTCAAGGAACGCTATGACCGCACGCTGACCATCGACGGCGAGATCGAGCTCTCGCTGTTCCCGCGCATCGGCCTGGCCGTGCAGGGCGTGTCGCTGTCCGAGGCCGGCAGCAAGGAAACCTTCGCGTCGATCGACAGCACGCGCCTGGCGGTGGCGGTATGGCCGCTGCTGTCCAACAGCTTCGTGGTGGACCACGTCGCCATCAGCGGCCTGAAGGCGCGCGTGATCCGCGGCAAGGACGGCCAGTTCAACTTCAGCAACCTGGTGGGCGGCGCCGCGCCGGTGGTGACCGCGCCGGCCAATCCGGCCGAGGCCATCGCGGGCGCGGCCCAGACCGCGGCGCAGGCCATCACCAGCGGCAACCTGCCGTCGTCCGGCAGCAATATGCAGATCGATATCGCCGGCCTGGACCTGAAGGACGGCGAGGTGCAGTTGCAGGACGCCATCTCGGGCATGGCCGTGGCGGTGACGCGCATCAACGCCAATACCGGCCGCGTCACCTTCAACCAGCCTTTCGACGTGCGCCTGACCGCCAAGCTCGAAGGCGGCAATCCGCGCGTGGACGCCAACCTGACCGGCCAGGCGCTGCTGACGCTGGATCCCTCGGCCAAGCGCTATGCCGCGCAGAAGCTGGATCTGCGGGTCGACGGCAAGCTGCCCGGCGCCGAGGCCAAGAGCCTGTCCATGCGCGGCAATCTCGCGTTCAACGGCCAGAAGTCGGCGCTGGACCTGTCCGCGCTGGAAGTGCTGTTCCAGGGCGAGGTCACCGATCCGGCCGCGCGCGCGACCAATGTCGAAGCCAGCGTGGCTGTGCCCAAGCTGTCCGTGGATCCGCACAAGAGCCAGCTGCAGATCGAGAAGCTGGCCGTGCGCGCCAAGGGCGGCCTGGCCGACGGCCCGTTTGAATTCGCCGTCGACGCGCCCGCGCTCAATATTTCCCCGGCATCCGCCACCGGTGAGGCCCTGACCGGCCGCGTGCGCGTGGGCGGCCTGGACGCCAGCTTCGGCCTGAACGGCATCAGCGGCAACGCTGGCGAGCTGGACATCAAGGAAGCCAAGCTGGACAGCACGTCCAAGAGCGGCGAGCGCATCGTCAAGCTGAACTTCGCCTCGCCGCTGTCGCTGAACCTGCTCCAGCGCAGCGGCGGCCTGTCCGGGCTGCGCGGCGACGTCAACATCACCGATCCCGGCCTGCCCAAGGGCAGCCTGCAGATCCCGGTCATCGGCAGCCTGAACGTGGACCTGCTCAAGGACCAGGCCAGCACCAAGATCAACGCCGTGCTCGAAGGCGGCAAGTTCGACCTGAGCGCCGACATCAGCAAGCTGCGCGACACGCCTCTGGTCAATTTCGCGCTGGCCGTGGACACGCTGGACCTGGACAAGCTGGCGCCGCCGGCCGCGGCCGCGCCTGCCAAGGCGCCCGCCGAAGGCAAGAAGGACGAATCCAAGCCCGCGCAGCCGGCCCCCGCGCCGGCCGCCGACGACAACATCAACCTGTCGGCCCTGATCGGTCCCAGCGTCAACGGCACGCTCAAGATCGGCAAGCTGGTGGTGCGCGGCCTGAAGGCCGACGACGTGGCCGCCACGGCGAAGCTGGACAAGGGCAAGCTGGATGTGTCCAGCCTGACCGCAGGGCTGTATGGCGGCAAGCTTGCCGGCACCTTGAGCCTGGATGCGGCGCAGGGCAATCAGATCGCCACCAAGCTGTCGCTGGCGGGCATCGCGATCGAGCCGCTGCTGATGGACCTGGCGCAGAAGAACGTGCTCAGCGGCACGGGCAGCCTGGCGCTGGACCTGAAGACCGCGGGCGCCAACGCCTATGCCATGAAGAGCGGGCTGGGCGGCACGTTGCAGCTGCGCCTGCGTGACGGCGCGGTCAAGGGCATCAACCTGACCCAGACGCTGCGCGAGCTCAAGGCCGCCATCTCGCCCGATGCACAGGACCACACCGTGGCCGCCGACAGCGGCAAGCAGACCGAGTTCTCCGAGATGGACGCCGACCTGGCCTTCACCAAGGGCGTGGCCGCCGTCAAGCGCCTGAACTTCGTTTCGCCGCTGCTGCGCGTGACGCAGGGCGAGCCGGCTTCCATCGATTTCGTCCGCAACGAGCTGGACCTGGTGGCGCGCGCGCGCGTCGTCAATCCGTCGGCCAGCGAGGAAGGCAAGGAACTGATCGACCTGAAGGACGTGACCATCCCGGTCCACGTCCGGGGCACGTTCGACAAGCCGTCCTATACCGTGCTGTGGAAGGAAGCCATTGGCGGCATCCTCAAGCGCAGCCTGGAGAACAAGCTGCGTGACGCCGTCACCGGCAAGGGCAAGGGCAAGGGCGGCGCGGCCGTGGACAAGGCGCTCAAGGGCCTGCTGGGACGATGAGCGACGCGCCGCAGCACCAGCCCGTCGCCGAGTGCGGCCTGACCGCGCAGCCCGAGGCCGCGCCCTATCACCGGCAATGGCTGGTGGCCAACGATTCGGGGCAATGGCTGAACCGCGAGCTGTGCCCGCGCCTGGCCGATGTGTCGGTCGAGCTGCGCATGGGCTACCTGGTGCTGAAGGCGCCCGGCATGCTGCGCATGGACATCCCGCTGGACGTGATCGAGGACGACGACAGCGTGCGCTACAGCATGCGGGTCGGCGAGCAGGTCATCGACGTGGTGGACGAGGGCGAGCTGGCCGCGGCCTGGATCTCGAATTTCGTGCAGGTGCCCTGCCGCATCATGAAAGTGCATCCGGACACGCCGGTGTCCGCTTGGCCCGATACCCCCTCGCCCTAAAGCGCACACCCGCCATGCAACGATCGGGGCAACGCGGAGCCGGCTTTGCCGGTCCGCAGTTGCGCCCCCTTGAGGGGGAAGCGCGTAGCGCTTCGGGGGTGGGTCACCCCTTCTCAAATAGGGTGTGGGCCAGCAGGCCCGCCACCAGGCCCCAGAAGGCCGAACCGATACCCCAGAAACTGAAGCCCGAGGCGGTCGCCAGCAGCGTGATCAGCGCGGCCTCGCGCCGCGCCGGATTGGCCATGGCGGAGGCCATGCCGCCCATGATGGTGCCCAGCAGCGCCAGGCCCGCCAGCGCGGCCAGCAGCGCCGCGGGCAGCGCCTGGAAGAACACGGCCACGGCGCCGGCCACGATGCTCAGCGCGAAGTACGACAGGCCATAGGTGGCGGCGGCGATGTAGCGCTTGGACGGATCGGGGTGCGCCTCGGGGCCGGTGCAGATGGCGGCGCTGATCGCGCCCAGCGTGACGCTGTGCGCGCCGAAGGGCGCGGCCAGCAGGCCCAGGATGCCGGTGGCGGCCACCAGGCGCGACGCGGGCGGACGATAGCCCGAGGCCTGCAGGATGGCCAGGCCCGGCAGGTTCTGCGAGGCCATCGCCACCACGAACAGCGGAATGCCCAGGCTGATGGCGGCCTGCGCGCTGAAGGCCGGCGTGGTCCAGACGAATTCGGTCAGGCGCAGGTCCAGCTGGTCGGTCTGGATCAGGCCCTGCGCGGCGGCCACGGCCACCGCCACGCCCATCACCACCAGCACGGCATAGCGCGGTGCCCAGCGCCGGCACAGCAGGTAGGCGGCGCACATGGCCAGCACCAGCGCGGGCTGCTTGCCCAGGCTGGTGAAGACGCCCATGCCGAAATTGAGCAGCACGCCGGCCAGCATGGCCGCGGCGATTTCCCCGGGAATGCGGCGCAGGATGGGATCGATCCAGCCGAACAGGCCACAGGCCAGCGTCAGCGCCGCGGCCAGCACGAAGGCGCCCACGGCTTCGTTGAAGGGCACGCCCGCCAGCGCGGTCACCAGCAGGGCCGCGCCGGGCGTGGACCAGGCCATGACGACGGGCAGGCCGGTGCGCAGGCTGTAGGCCGCGCCGCCGGCGCCCAGCACCAGGCTGAGCGAGCCGATCCAGGAGCCGATCTGGGCGGCGTTCAGGCCGGCGGCATGGCCTGCCTGCACCATCAGCACGGCGGTGCCGCCGAAGCTCACCAGCACGGCGACCAGGCCGGCGGCGATGGCCGAGGCCGAGATGTCGCGGCGGGCGTGGGGGCGGGGAGAGGGAACGGAGTCTGGCTGGGCGGCGCCGCTCATGCGGCACCCGTCAGGCGGCGGTACTTGGCCATGAGCTGCTCCTGGCCTTCGTTCCACTGCGGATGCAGCTCGATGCATTCCACCGGGCAGACTACCTTGCATTGAGGCTCGTCATGATGGCCGACGCATTCGGTGCAGCGGTCGGGGTCAATGACGTAATACTCGTCGCCCATGGAAATCGCGTCGTTCGGGCATTGGGGCTCGCAAACGTCGCAATTGATGCATTCTTCGGTGATGGTCAGGGCCATGATGGGCGGCGGAGTCTGGCTGGGGGCTGGCCCATTGTAGCGCCGGGCCGCGCGGGCTCCCCGGCATGCCCATGCCGGCGACGGGCGTATCAACGCAAAGGGCGCCGCTGGGGCGCCCTTCCGGAGATGACGGGGACGGGTTCGTTCAGCCCGGCCAGGACTGCTCGCGCCGTTCCTTGGCCTTTTCCTGCAGCCAGCGCTCGACCGAGGGGAACACGAACTTGCTGACGTCGCCGCCCAGCTGGGCGATCTCGCGCACGATGGTGCCCGAGATGAACTGGTACTGGTCCGACGGCGTCATGAACAGCGTCTCGACGTCCGGCAGCAGGTGGCGGTTCATGCCGGCCATCTGGAATTCATATTCGAAGTCGGACACGGCGCGCAGGCCGCGCACGATCACGCGTCCGCCCTGGTCGCGCACGAAGTCCTTGAGCAGGCCGCCGAAGCTCTGCACTTCCACGTTGGGATAGTGGCCGAGCACTTCGCGCGCGATCTCGACGCGCTCGTCGATGCTGAAGAAGGGCTTCTTGTTGCGGCTGTGGGCGATGCCCACCACGACTTTGTCGAAAAGCGCGGCGGCGCGGCGGACCAGGTCTTCGTGTCCTCTGGTCAGCGGGTCGAAAGTGCCGGGATAAACAGCGATGATCATGCGAGCTCCGTACCGTTATAAGTGGTGTACACCATCCTCCGAAGCTCGGATTATTGATCTATTTGCGCAATGCAGCAAATTCCAGCAGATGGTAGTGGACGGCGCCGGCCTTGTCCTGGCGCAGGATCTGGAATCCCGGGGGCGGTTCGACGGGGGTTTCGGCCTCGACATAGACCAGTCCGTTGTCGGTCAGGATGCCCGGCAAGAGCGGCCACAGGCGCGGCAGCCAGCCCTGTCCGAAGGGCGGATCGAGCAGGATCAGGTCAAAGCGGGACGCATCCATCCGCTCCGTGACCTGCATCGCGTCGCCCACATGGATGCGTATCATGTCGGCCTTGAGCTTGTCGCGCAGCGTCCGCAGCGCGGACGCCGCCGTCCTGTCGCGCTCGACCATCTGCACATGCGCCACGCCGCGCGACGCCGCCTCGAAGCCGAGCGCGCCGCTGCCGGCGAACAGGTCCAGCACCTGCTTGTCGGAGAACTCGCCGCCCCACAGGTGATTGAGCCAGTTGAACAGCGTCTCGCGCACCCGGTCGGGCGTGGGGCGCAACGTCTCCACGTCGGGCACGGCAATGGGGGTGCGCCGATATTGGCCCCCAACGATACGAATATACTTGTTACCCATGTTCAGCCGCTTCTTCAAGAAAAAAAACCCTCCGCCCGCCGCGCCGGTCCAGCCCGCGCCGCCGCCGGAGGCCGTGGACGCCGCCCAGGCGCCCGCGATTCCCGCCGCGCCGGCCCAGACGGCCGTCGCGCCCGCCATTCCGGCGTCCGATTCCACGCAGCATAGCGCCGTCGCACAGCCCGTCGCGTCGCCGGTAGCGCCCGCGCCGTCGGCTCCCGTGGCGCCGTCCGCGCCTGTCGCCTACACGCCCGCTGCCGCGCCGGTCGTCACGCCCGCGCCGTCGCTGCCCGCCGCTGCGGCGCCTGTGCCGGCCATGCCCGCTCCGGTGTCCGATACGCCCAAGGCGCCTGACGTCGCCATAGAACCGCCCATCGTTGCGCAGGCGCCGGCGGTCCAGGCGCCAGTGGCTGCGCCGGCAGTTGCCCCGGCGGTTGCTCCGGTCGCTGCTCCGATCATCGCCCCGGTCGTCGAGCAGGCGGTCGCGCCGCAGCCCGTCCCGGCCCCGGTCGCCGAGGCCGCGCCGCCGGCGCAAGAGGCGCCGAAGAAAGCATCCTGGCTGAGCCGGCTCAAGCAGGGCCTGTCGCGCACCGGCCAGAGCATCGGCGGCCTGTTCGTCGGCGTGAAGGTCGACGAGAACCTGTTCGAGGAACTGGAATCGGCGCTCATTATGGCCGATGCCGGGCTGGAGGCCACCGAGACGCTGCTCACCGCGCTGCGCGCGCGCGTGAAGAAGGAACGCATCGAGGACCCCGCCAAGGTCAAGACGGCGCTGCGTCAGCTGCTGGCCGACCATCTGCGCCCGCTGGAGCGTTCCTTCGATCTCAAGGGCGCCAAGCCGCTGGTGGTGATGATCGCCGGCGTCAACGGCGCGGGCAAGACGACGTCCATCGGCAAGCTGGCCCATACCTTCCAGCGCCAGGGCGCCAGCGTGCTGCTGGCGGCGGGCGACACGTTCCGCGCCGCCGCGCGCGAGCAGCTGATCGAATGGGGCAGCCGCAACAACGTCACCGTGATCGCGCAGGATGGCGGCGATCCGGCAGCCGTGGCCTTCGACGCGGTCAACGCCGGCCGCGCGCGCGGCATTGACGTGGTCATGGTGGACACCGCGGGCCGCCTGCCCACGCAGCTGCACCTGATGGAAGAGCTGAAGAAGATCCGCCGCGTCATCGGCAAGGCCGATGCCGCCGCGCCGCACGAGGTGCTGCTGGTGGTCGACGGCAATACCGGCCAGAACGCGCTGGCCCAGATCCGCGCCTTCGACGCCGCCATCAACCTGACCGGCCTGGTCGTGACCAAGCTGGATGGCACCGCCAAGGGCGGCACGCTGGCCGCCGTGGCCGCGGGCAGCCAGGGCGTGCGCCCGGTGCCGGTGTACTGGATCGGCGTGGGCGAAAGCCTGGAAGACTTGCAGCCCTTCGTGGCGGACGAGTTCGCCGGAGCGCTGCTGGCCGATTGATCACGAGAGTGGTCGCGCCGTAAAAACGCCACGGGCGTCCTGCGAAGGACGCCCGTTTTTCATCCGCGACGCGGTTTGGAGGCAGGCCCGCGCCTGCCTTACTTCCAGAACGGCTTGCTGTGCGCCAGGTCGTCGAAGGCCTGCTGCGCTTCCGTCGCCAGCTCTTCCAGCCGCGCGCTGATCCAGCCCAGCGCGAACCAGGCCTGCGGGTGCGTGGCCGTACACGCCTCGTAGTGTTCCTTGGCCACGGCCAGGTCGTTGATCTCGCCCAGGATGTCCTGCACGCGCGACAGCAGCTTGCGGTAGCCGCGCAGCTTGGCGGCGGGCAGCAGCGATTCGGCGAAGGTCAGGCTGTAGCGCAGCCGCTTGCCGCGCTTGCGCAGCTCGTGGCGCGCGGGGATGTCCAGCGAGGCGAATTGCAGGCCCTGGTCGGCGACCTTGCCGTGCCAGCGGCGCAGCCTCCGCGCCAGCTGCTTGTGCAGCCGAGGCGTTTCGGGCTCCGCGCCCTGCAGCGGAATGATGGTGGGCTGCACCAGCGCGCCGGGCACGCCGCCTTCCAGGCGGATGGCCGGCTCGGGCGCGGCGTCCGTGGGCGTGCCGTTGGCGATCGCGTGGCCGTCCGGGGCGGCCGCCGGCGGCGGCACGTCCAGGCTCCATTCCAGCAGGTCCAGCAGCCAGGCCTGAAAGGCCTTGCCGCCGGCGATGGTCCGGGCGTCTTCCTCGGGCGGGGTCGATTCCACGGGGATCACCGGCATGCCGGCGCGGGCCAGCGCGGGCGCCACGGTTTCGTTCAGCACGTCCTGGTCGCGGTTGGCGCCGAAGGCGGCGAAGTGCGCGCGCGCCTGCTGCAACATGGCGTCGGGTACCGGCGCGATCCAGCCGTCGAACAGCTTCCAGGCCGAGCGCAGGCGGCGCACGCCCACGCGCAGCTGGTGCACGTGTTCGGAATTGCCGGCGCGGTACACGCCCTCGGTGTCCACTTCGGCCAGCACGGCGGCGTTGCGCGCGATCTGGTCCAGGCATTCGGCGGCGATGGCGCCCATGGCCTGCGGCGGGCTCATGTCCTCGCGCAGCTTGATCGCGGCCGCGCCGCGCGGCGCCCAGAATCGGGCGATGGCCTCGGCGCGGCGCGCCTGATGGTCGTCGCCGGCGGCGGCGTCAACCTCGGCCAGCTTGTGCGCCAGCTGCGCCAGCGCGTCGCCGCGCTCGGACTTGCTGCGTGGGTCCAGCACCAGCGCGTGGCGCTGCTGCCAGCCTCGGGCCGCGGCGAAGATGGCGCGCGGCTTGCCCGACACCAGTTCGAATTCCAGTTCGGAGATGGGCAGTTCCAGCGTGCCCGCGCGCAGGATGCCGGTGTCATAGGCCAGCTCGACCATGCCGTGGCGCGTGCGCACGCGGCGCAGCAGGCGCAGCACGTCGGTCTCGTAGCGCAGGCCCAGCTCGCCCTTGATCGCCGCCAGCGGCGCTTCGACATCGGTGCCTGCATAGACCGACAGGTCCAGCACCGGACCGGGCCGCGGGTGATTCATTTCGATGCGGGTGATGGCGTCGGCGCCTGGCATCTTCAGCGTCTGCACCCAGTCGCGGCCTTCCTGCCGCAGGCGGATCGCGATGCGCGCCCGCGCCAGCTCGCGCTCGGGCGTATCGAAGTACATGGCATGCAGGCGGATGCGAGTGGCTTCGCGCTGCTTGATCTCTCGCTGTACGGCTTGGCGAGACGCCGCGGGCACGTGCAGTTTCAGTTCCTGTTCCGACATGGCGGCGGGTGTCCAACGGCAAAAGCCGAGATCTTAATCAAACGGGGAGGGTGGTTTGATGACCGGTCATATTTATTTCACAAAACCCGCACGAGCATAGACGGGGTTGCGGTGCATCAACAATCGTCCGCGCGCGGGCTGTCGGACATTTTCGGCTTTGATTGCGTCCGCGCAATTACCCAGTTTCAGTGATAGGCAAGGGCGGGTCGAACTTTTCTAATTGTAATTGGCGGGCCGGACGCTTCCTGCGGGGCCTCGATAGCCATTCGCGCCCGCCCCGGCATCGCCGGCGACGGGCCATGACAAGAGAAAAGAGAGGGCCCATGAACCGCGCGTATCGCATCGTCCTGAACCGAGGCACCGGCCAGTGGCAGGTGGCCAGCGAGCACGCCCGGGGGCGGGGCAAGAGCCGGTCGCGGAGCGTGGCGCTGGCGGTCGTCTTGGCGGCTGTCTGCGCCGCGCCTGCCGCGCAGGCGCTGGCCGCTGCGGTGGCGATCGGCGACGTGACCCCTTCGGTGAACTGGAACGGCGCCAATGACATGGTCGTCGGCAATTCCGCGTTCGGTTCGCTGCTGATCGAGTCGCCGACGACGATGGTGCGCAGCGCCAACGGCTGGCTGGGGGCGACGCCGAGCGGCGAGGGCGCGGCGACGGTCTCGGGCCTGGGCGCGTCCTGGGAGGTCAACGGCCGCCTGGTCGTCGGGGCCAATGGCAGCGGCACGCTGACGCTCGCCAATCAAGGCACGGTCTCGGTGGGCGCCAATGGCCAGGGGGGTGTCGAGCTGGCCAGCAATCGCGACGCGGTCGGCGTCCTCAACATCGGCAGCGCGCCCGGCGGCGCGGCCGCCGATGCCGCCGGCATCCTGGATGCATCGGAGGTGCGCTTTGGCGCGGGCCGCGGCACGCTGAACTTCAATACGACGGGCCCCCAGTTCTTCGCGTCCGCCCTGAACAGCGGCCAGGCGGGTCAGCACCAGCTCAATCATTACGCCGGCGTCACGCTATTGCTGGGCAACAGTTCCCGGTTCGACGGCGATACCACCGTCACGGGCGGATCCCTGCAGATCGCCAACATGCTGGGCACCGCGCAGGGCCGGATCGATGCCGGCGCGGCGTCCAGCGCCTCGGCCCGGGTCAACGTGTACAACGCCGGCGCGACCTGGGCCCTGACCGGCAACCTGTTCGTCGGCGGCAGCGGACCTGGCGACCTGAGCATCTACTATCAAGGCACGGTCTCGAACCAGTTCGCCACGGTCGATGCGCAGCAGAACGGAGCGGCGACCGTCTCGGTTTCGGATGTGGGGGCGCTCTGGAACAATCGCGCGGCGCTGCTGGTCGGCTCGGAGGGCGGCAGGGGCGCCGTGTCGGTGCTGGCGGGCGGGTATGTCGCCAGCGTCGATGGCGTCGTCGGGCGCAATCAGAACGGTACCGGCAATTTCCTGGTGTCGGGGCGCGGTTCGACCTGGGCCAATGCCGGCGAGCTCAGGGTGGGCGATGTATACGGCCAGGGCACCCTGAGCATCGAGTCTGGCGGCACCGTCTCGAACCGCGACGGCTATGTGGGCACCATGAACGGCAACGGCGACGTCGTGGTGCGCGGCGCCGGCTCCACCTGGAACAACAGCGGCGCGATGATCCTGGGATTTGGCGTGGGAACGGGCGCGGGCACCCTGACGATCGGGCAAGGGGGCGCCGTCAACGTCGGCGCGTTCGGCACGGGGATCGTGTCGCTGGCGCCGGACCGGTTCCTGATCTTTCCCACCCGCGGCACCCTCAATATCGGCGCGGCGCCGGGGCAGCCGGCCGCGGGGGCGGGCACGCTCAACGCCGGCGCGGTCCAGTTCGGCGCGGGCATTGCCACGCTGAACTTCAACCATACCGATACCGCCTACCGGTTCGCGACACCGTTGCTGAGCACGGGCAGCGGCGCGCACAGCCTGAATCAGATCGCCGGCACCACGTTCCTGACGGGCGCCAATGGCGCCTTCCTGGGCAAGACCACGGTGTCGGGCGGCACACTGGTGGTGCTGGGACAGCTGGGCGGTTCGGCGCAGGTGACGGGCGGAACGCTGCAGTATGGCGATGGCGCCTCCGGCGCGGGCAGCAGGCTGGCCGGCGACCTGAAGGTGTCGGGCGCGGGCAGCACGCTGGCGGTGCAGGGACCGGCGACGCTGGGGACCTCGGGCGATATCGGCATGGCCGACCACACCATTCTCGACCTGATCGCCGGCGCCAACGGCGCGCCGCTGCGCGCCAACACGATGACGCTCGGCGCCGACGTGACCTTCCGGCTGGGCGGCATCAACAGCGCCAGCCCGGCCGAGGTCGTGCTGATCGATACAGCCGGTGGCATCAACGGCGACTTCGCCAGGATCAGCACCGGCGGCTTCGCCGGCGCCGTGGACTACCTGAGCGTCAACACGCGCAAGTCGGCGGACACGCTCCAGTACCTGGCCCGCTACGGCCTGAGCTGGACCGCCGGCAACAGCCTGGCGCACGGCACGTTCACGCTTGCCAACGCCACGGATCGCTTCACGGTCGGCGCGGCGCTGGCCGACCAGGCCGCCAATGCCGCGACCGGCTGGAACGGCGCCACGCTGACCAAGGCCGGCGCCGGGACGCTGGTGCTGAGCGGCGCCAACACCTACAGCGGCGGCACGGTGATCGCGGGCGGCACCTTGCAGGTCGAGCGCGACGCCAACCTGGGCCATGCCGCCGGCGGGCTGGCGTTCAACGGCGGCATGCTGGCGACCACCGCGTCCTTCGACACGGCGCGCGCCGTGTCGATCACGCAATCTGGCGGCTTCGATGTAGCCGCGGGCACGACGCTGGGCCTGGCCGGCGCGCTGTCCGGCAATGGCGACCTGATCAAGGCCGGCGCCGGCGCCTTGAACCTGAACGGCGACAGCGCGGGCTACGCCGGGCGCATCGTCGTCAACGACGGCCGCCTGGCGATCAACGGCAGGCTGGGCGGCTCGCTCGACGTGGGAGCCGGCGGCATGCTGGGCGGCAACGGGACGATAGGCGCGGGCGCGGGCTCGCGCGCGACGGTCGGCGCCGGCGGCGTCCTGTCGCCGGGCAACTCCATCGGCACGCTGACCATCGACGGCGATCTGGTCATGCAGGGCGGCGCGCGTTTCGTGGTTGAAACCGATCCGGCCGGCGCCGGCGCGGACCTGGTCCGCGTCACCGGCAATGCCACGCTCAATGGCGGCGCGGTGGCGCATGTCGGCGCCCAGGGCGACTATGGGCTGAATGCCCGCTACACCATCATGGAAGTGGGCGGCACGCTGTCCGGCCGTTTCGACGCCGTGTCCTCCGACTTCGCCTTCCTGACGCCGAGCCTGGCCTACGATTATGGCGCCGGCCGCGTGTCGCTGAGCCTGGCGCGCAACGATACGCGCATGGCGTGGACGGGGGCGACGCGCAACCAGCGCGCCGCGGCCGCCGCCATCGACAGCATCGGCATGGGCAGCGGCAACCGGCTGTACGACGCCGTGGTGCGCCTGCCGGACGATCCGGCGCTGCTGCATGCGGGTTTCGATCAGTTGTCCGGCGAACTGCACGCCTCGGCCAAGACCATGCTGTTGCAGGACAGCCGCTATCTGCGCGATGCCATGAGCGACCGTCTGCGCGTGGCCGCCGACGGCGCGCGTTCCTCGCCCCTGCTGGCCGCCGCCGGGAATGATGCGGGGACGCTGGCAACCGGCGCACAGGAAGGCGCGTATGGGCCGGCCAGCTGGATCCAGGGCCTGGGCGCCTGGAGCCGGACCGACGGCGACGGCAACGCGGCCGCGCTCAAGCGTTCCAGCGGTGGCTTCCTGATGGGGCTGGACGCGCCGCTCGCCAAGACCTGGCGGGTCGGCGTGATGGCCGGCTACAGCCGCAGCGATTTCGATGTGAACGACCGCGCCTCGTCGGGCCGCAGCGACAACTACCATCTGGGCGCCTACGGCGGCGGCCAATGGGGCGCGCTGGGCCTGCGCGGCGGCGTGGCCTACAGCTGGCACGACATCTCCACCCGCCGCTCGGTCGCCATGCCCGGTTTCTCCGACCGTCTCAAGGCCGGCTACGACGGCCGCAGCGCCCAGGCCTACGCGGACCTGAGCTATCGCATCGACCTGTCCGCCGTCGCGCTGGAACCCTTCGTCAACCTGGCCTACGTCAATCTGCGCACCGGCGGCTATCGCGAGAGCGGCGGCGCGGCCGCGCTGCATGCGGCAGGCCAGACGAGCGAGACGATCTTCTCGACCCTGGGCGCGCGGGCCACGTCGCGCTTCGAACTGGGCGGCGCGCGGGCCGCGCTGCGGGGATCGCTGGGCTGGCGTCACGCCACGGGCGATGTGAAGCCGCAGGCCACGCAAGCGTTCTCCGCGGGCGAATCCTTCACGGTGGCGGGCGTGGCGCTCGCCAGGAACAGCGCGGTGATCGAGGCCGGCCTGGATCTGCAGGCCACCCGCAAGACCAGCGTCGGCCTGGCCTATCAGGGCCTGCTATCGGGGTCGACGCGGGACCATGGCGTGCGCGCGAACCTGACCGTTCGTTTCTAGGCGCGGCAGGCTCGCGCCGTCCAGGCGGCGCGAGCCGTCCGTGCAAGAGGGCCGTCGCACGGCTTCAGCCTTCCAGGAACTCCTCGGGATCTTCCTCGATCTGCTCCAGCGTCTGCGCCAGCAGGGTGGGGAAGTCCACGCACACGTAGTCGATGGAATCCGGATCGTGGGTGAAGGCGATAATCTGCCCCGGCCTGCCTTGCGCCGTGGGCGTGTGGTCCAGCATCAGCATCAGGGTCGGCGCGGAAAACCCGGCGAAGGGCAGCCAGCCCTGCTGGAACCAGCCGTCCTGGATCCGCGGGTCGCGCGGCGTGGGTTGCCTGTAGCCGGCATAGCGCGGCGCGCGGGTGCGCAGGCCGCGCCATTGCTTGAGCGCGTCCTGCAACGGCAGGAAATCGTAGCCCGTCAGATAGCCCTGGCGCGCGAACACGGGCTTGTACGACGGTCCGCCGTTGGCCGCCAGCCAGGCCGCCTTCAAGGCCGGGTCGATCTCGAAGCCCAGTTCCTGTTCGGCGGCTGCGATGTCGGCCTTGCTGGTCTTGGGCTTGAGCCGCAGCGGCTGGTCGTTGTCCTGGTAGAACGCCTTGAGCGCCGACACAAAAGCGGGGAATTCCATGTATGGCCTGCCATGCAAGGGGAGGGAAGGCAGATGATAGCGCCCGGTCCCGCGCGGGAATCCTGCGCTTGCGATGCGCGCGCTTGCCGTTCCCGCGAGGACCTTCCTGCCTCGCGGCGGGCCCAGGCAAAAAAAACCGCCCGTTGCCGGGCGGCGCAAAGGAACACGGTGGCGGGCGGCGTCAGAGGATGCGTTTGCGCGCCTGCGTGATCAGGATCTCGGCCAGCACCACGACCGCGAAGATGGAGGCCAGCACCAGGGCCACGCGGTCCCACTGGAACAGGTTCAGCGCGGTGTCCAGCGCCATGCCGATGCCGCCGGCGCCGACCAGGCCGAGCACGGCGGATTCGCGCACGTTGATGTCCCAGCGCAGCAGTACGATGGACCAGAACGCCGGGCGGATCTGCGGCCAGTAGGCGTACCAGATCACGGCGGACTTGCTGGCGCCGGTGGCGGTCACGGCCTCGATCGGGCCGCGTTGCGCCTCTTCGACCGCTTCGCCCACCAGCTTGCCGACGAAGCCGATCGAACGGAAGGCGATGGCCAGCGTGCCCGCCAGCGCGCCGGGACCGAAGATGGCGATGAACAGCAGCGCCCAGACCAGCGAGTTGACCGAGCGGCTGGACACCAGGATCAGCCGCGCCAGCATGTTGACG
The DNA here is from genome assembly GCF_059760905.1 of Achromobacter sp. 1011811831. Classification (NCBI taxonomy): domain Bacteria; kingdom Pseudomonadati; phylum Pseudomonadota; class Betaproteobacteria; order Burkholderiales; family Alcaligenaceae; genus Achromobacter; species Achromobacter sp. 1011811831. The sequence continues at coordinate 28,259 of NZ_JCBANG010000016.1, read as the reverse complement.
GTCCGGCTGGGCGTGAGGTTGTTCGCCGCCAGCAGCCCGACCGGCACCGCCAGGATCACCGACAGGATGGTGCCCAGCGTGGCGATGTGCAGGGTCTCTACCAGCGCGGCGTGCACGCCGCCCGGGTAATAGGCCCAGTCCACCGGCCACATGCGCTGGAACAGGTCGGCCATCTGCTCGGGCGCGTCGTACAGGAATTCCGGAATGATCTCGACGCCGCGCATGGCCTGGCCGATGGCGAGCGCCAGCAGCAGGTAGAGCGCGAAGCGCAGCAGCCGCTGGCCCAGGCTGTAGCGGTGCCATTCGCGCGGCGCGCCGGCGTTGTGCAGGGTGGCGTGCGCGTTCATTCGTCCGCCTCCGCCTTGCGCGTCACGGCGGTTGCGCCGCGCGTGTTCAATCCCGTATTCGACGTCGGGCCCGAACCCAGGCCGCGCGCGCCGGCGAAGCGCCCTTGCAGGATGCGGTCGAAGCCCAGGTTGTCCAGGAACACCGCGCGCACGAAGCCGGCCAGGATCTCGCCCAGCATGATGATGGCGATCAGGGTCAGCAGGATGGCGCTGACGAAGTCGTAGTCAAAGCGCTGGAAGGCCGAGAACAGCGTGCCGCCGACCCCGCCCGCGCCGACGATGCCCACCATGGTGGAGTTGCGCAGGTTGGAATCGAACTGATAGGTGGCGAAGCCGATGAAGCGCGCGAACACCTGCGGCAGCACGCCGAAGATGAGCACGTTGCCGAAGGACGCGCCGGTGGCGCGTACCGCCTCGACCTGCTTGAGCGAGATCTCCTCGATGGCCTCGGTGAACAGCTTGCCGATGAAGCCGATCGAGGCCACCGTCAGCGCCAGGATGCCGGCCAGCGCGCCGAAGCCCACGGCCTTGACGAACAGGATGGCGACGATCACCGGATGCAGCGCGCGGCACAGCGCCACCAGCGCGCGCGCCGGCCACGAGACCCAGGCCGGCATCAGGTTGCGCGCGCCCAGCAGGCCCACCGGCAGCGCGCAGGCGATGCCCAGCACCGAGGCCAGCACGGCGATCTCCAGGCTTTCGGCGATGCCCTTCCACAGCGTGGCGGGCTTCTCGAAATTGGGCGGGAACATGCGCGCCAGGAAGGTGGACGCGTGGCCCAGCCCGGTCTCGAAGCGGTTCCAGCTGAAGTCCAGCTGCGCGCCCGCGTACAGCGTGTAGAGCAGCAGCAGGACCGCGCCGGCCTTGACGCGGCCGGACAGGGCGAAGGGGCGGGCGCCCCGCTGCGGAATCATTCCAGCCAAGACTCGCCTCCGTAGATGGTCTTGAGCATGGCGGCGTCCAGGCCCTGTCCGTCGCCGTCGTAGACCACGCTGCCGCCGGACATGCCGACGATGCGCGTGGCGTAGCGTCGGGCCAGCTCCACGTCGTGGATGTTGACGATGACGGGGATGCCGCTGGCGTCGCCCTGCGCCGCCAGCAGCTCCATGATCTCGACCGAGGTCTTGGGATCCAGCGACGAGGTCGGCTCGTCGGCCAGCAGCAACTGCGGGCGCTGCATCAGCGCGCGGGCGATGCCCACGCGCTGGCGCTGGCCGCCCGACAGCGCGTCGGCGCGCTGGTCGGCGAAGCCCGCCAGGCCCACGGTGTCCAGCAGCCGGTAGGCGTGCTCGATGTCCTCGGACTCGAAGCGGCGGGTCCAGGCCTTGAAGGCCGAGGTGTAGCCGAGTCGGCCGGTCAGCAGGTTCTCCATGACCGTCAGGCGCTCGACCAGGTTGTATTCCTGGAACACCATGCCGATGCGGCGGCGCGCGCGGCGCAGGGCCGCGCCGCGCACGCGCGCCAGGTCCACCGAGTCCTGCCCCGAACGCAGCGTGATCTCGCCCCGGGTCGGCTCGATCAGCCGGTTGATGCAGCGCAGGAGCGTGCTCTTGCCGGTGCCCGAGGGGCCGATGATGGCGGTCAGGCCCTGGCCCGCCACCTCCAGGTCGATGCCATTGAGCACCGGGCGGCCGGCCCGGTATTCCTTCACCAGGCCGGAAATGCGTAGCGACGTGCTCATGCGGCTTACTTCTTGCTCTTGGCGGTTTCGCGGTCGTAGGCGGCGCGGTTGAAGCTCTCGCCGCCGGATTCGGCGACCTGGCGCACGATGGCCCAGTCCTTCTGGTAGGTCACCGGATAGAAGCGGTCGGCGCCGTCGAAGGCCTTGGACATCTCCGCCGGGAAGCGGTAGTCGTAGAAGCACTTGAGCATCTGGTCGCGGAACTTCGGCTCCAGGTCATGCGCGTAGGCGAAGGACGAGGTGGGGAATTTCTCGCTGCGGTAGATCACGCGGAAGTCGGCTTCCTTGACCTGGCCGCGCTCGACCATGCGCTTGAACACGTCCGAGGCCACGGCGGCGGCGTCGTAGTCGCCGGAGTTCACGCCCATGACCGACTGGTCGTGCTTGCCCGAGAAGATCACCTTGTAGTCCTTGTCCGGCGTCAGCCCTTCCTTCGGGAACAAGGCCACCGGCGCCATGTGGCCGGAGTTGGACGAGGGCGCGGTGTGCGCCAGCTTCTTGCCCTTCAGGTCGGTCAGCTTCTGGTACGGGCTGTCCTTCTTGACGATGACGATCAGGTTGTAGCCCTGGAAGCCGTCGGCATAGCCCTTGACCGCGAAGGGCACGGCGCCGGCGATGTTGACCGCGAAGGCGGTCGGGCCGGTGGAGAAGCCGCCCACGTGCAGGCGGCCCGAGCGCATGGCCTCGATCTCGGCGGCGTTGCTCTGCACCTGGTAGAACACCACGCGCTTGCCGGTGCATTCCGACAGGTGCTTGGTGAAGGGCTTGAAGATGTCTTCATAGACCGCCGGATCTTCCACCGGCGTGTAGGTGAACACCAGGGTGGACGGGGTCTTCAGCTTGGCCGGATCGGTGGGCGTGTCGGCCACCAGGTCCTTGTTGGCGTCGCAGTACATCTGGTCCAGGTCGCCGCGATTGGGGCAGGCGTCGGCGGCTTGCGCGGCGGACGCGCCCAGGGCGAACGCGGCCAGCGCGGCCGTTTGCAGCAGGCGCAAGGCGTGCATCGTGTGTCTCCTCTTTCTATGTCTATGTGACTTGTCACTGAATTCAATCTGAATTCAAACATGGAAGAGGAGGGCTCACACTTGGGAAAGTCCCTGCCTTTCTTTTCGGCTTTTGTTCGCTTTGTTCGGTTCGTGTTCGCTTTTGCTCGTGGCTGGCGGGTCAGCCGCGATAGCCCAGCTTGCGCGAGATCTCCTGCGCGCAGGCCAGCAGCGGCCGGGCGATGCTGCCGTCCCAGGCCACGTCGAACAGTCCGGTCGGGCCCAGGCTGGTCAGCGCCAGCGCGATGTTGCCGGTGCTGTCGAACACCGGCACCGACAGCGCGTCCACGCCGGGCAGCGGATTGCCCAGCGCGCGCGCCATGCCGTGCACGCGGATGTCGGCCAGCTGCGCCTCGACATTGGCGCGCGAGGCTTTGCGCGGCGGCGTCAGGCTGGCGATGACGGCGGTGTCGCCTTCCTCGCGGGCGATGTAGTGCTCGCTGACCTTGGGCGGCAGCCAGGCGGCGAACACCAGCCCGGTGGCGGTGTGCAGCATGGACATCACCGTGCCCTTGCGCATGTTCACGTGCACCGGATAGCTGGCCTCGGTCATGTGGATCATGGTCGGGCCGTGCGAGCCCAGCACGGCGATGCCCAGCGTGTGGCCGATCTCGGATTGCAGCTTGGCGATCTCGGGCATGGCGATGCGCACCGGGTCCAGCCGCTGCAGGCTGACCAGCCCCATCTGCAAGGCGAACGGTCCCAGCTCGTACTGGCCGGTGGCGCCGTCCTGCTGCACCAGGCCCACGCGGATGAAGCTGACCAGATAGGGGTGGGCCTTGGCCGAGGTCATGCCGGCGCCGGCGGCCAGGTCGCGCAGCGTCAGCGGCTTGCCGGCATCCACCAGCGCGGCCAGCAGCGGCACGCCGACCTCGATGGACTGGATGCTGCGGCGGCCATCATTGGCCGCGGCGGGAGCGGCCTTGGGCGCGGATTGCGGGGTGGTTTTCGGTGTGGTCGCCACGGCGGTTTCCAGGGTAGGGGTCAGGCGCGGGCGGCCAGCAGCCGCTCGGCCATCTCGACAAAGCCCGCGCCGCCGTGGCCGGCGGCCACATAGGCCGGCCGGCGCTGCAGGCGGTGCAGCTGCGACTGGATGTTGGCCACGCCGACCGAGATCGGGAAGTAGGCGAACATGGGCTCGTCGTTGGGCGAGTCGCCGATGAACAGCGTGCTGTCCAGCAGGGTCGCCACGTCGGCGCCGAACTCGCGCTGGAACAGGGTCTGGGTCATGGTCAGCTTGTCGTAGTCGCCGAACCAGCCGTTGACGTGGATCGAGCTGACCTTGGCCTGCGCGCCGGCGGCCTCGAAGATCGCCACGATGCGGCCCACGTCGGCTTCGGGCAAGGGCGGCACGTCCTCGCAGAAATCGATGGCCAGGTCGGCCTTGCGGTAGTCCTGGTCGCTGGCCACCGCGGTGCCTTGCACCTCGGCCAGCACGCGGTCGCGGATGGCGTCCAGGCGGGCGCGGCTGGACTGGCGGGCGGCGGCGTCGGTCCAGTAATGCGCGGTCATGCGGCGGGCCTGGCGGTCGTAGGCGTAGTAGAAGGCCCCGTTCTCGCCGACCACGGCGCGCACCGGCCACATGCGGGCGATGTGGTCGCACCAGCCGGCCGGGCGGCCGGTGATGGGCACCACCTGGATGCCGGCCTGTTCCAGGCGTTCCAGCGCAGCGTAGGCGTCGGCCGGCAGGCGGCCGTCGGTGGTCAGCGTGTCGTCGATGTCCGTCAGCACGACGCGGACGGCGGCCGCGACGGCGGAAGGCATGGCCGCAAGGGCTTGCATGGCGTTTTTCCTTGGTTTTCCGGGGGGAAGGCTTCGGCCGGGAGTTTAACCGCAGCCCCCCGGCCGCCAGGGGCGGTAAAATCCGGACTTTCCCGCCTGGTTTGCGTCCAACCCATGTCCGTCCAGTTGTCCTCCCTGCCCGGTTCCGAGCCGGAATCCTACGGCATCGCCTCGGTCTCCGAGATCATCGCCGAGCTGCGCGCCGGCCGCATCGTCATCCTGGTCGACGAGGAAGACCGCGAGAACGAAGGCGACCTGGTCATGGCCGCCGAGTTCGTCACGCCCGAAGCCATCAATTTCATGGTCACGCACGGCCGTGGCCTGGTCTGCCTGACGCTGACCGAAGAGCGCTGCCGCCAGCTGGACCTGCCGCTGATGGCCGCCCGCAACGGCACGCGATACGGCACCAATTTCACCCAGTCGATCGAGGCCGCCGAGGGCGTCGAGACCGGCATCTCGGCCGCCGACCGCGCCCGCACCATCCAGGTGGCGGTGGCGCGCGACGCCAAACCGTCCGACCTGGTGCAGCCCGGCCACATCTTCCCGGTGCGCGCGGTGCCCGGCGGCGTGCTGGTACGCGCCGGCCACACCGAGGCCGGCTGCGACCTGACCGCCATGGCCGGCCTGACGCCCGCCGCCGTGATCTGCGAGATCCTCAAGCCCGACGGCACCATGGCGCGCCTGCCCGACCTGGTGCAGTTCGCCCGCCAGCACCAGCTCAAGATCGGCACCATCGCCGACCTGATCCAGTACCGCAGCGAGCATGAATCCATCGTCAAGCGCCTGGGCCGGCGCCGCATGCAGACCGCCTGGGGCGAGTTCGACGCGGTGGCCTACCAGGACGCCGCCACCGGCTCGGCCCACCTGGCCCTGGTGCACGGCACGATCCACCCCGACGCTGAAACCCTGGTGCGCGTGCACGAGCCGGCCTCGGTGCTGGACGTGCTGGACACCGGCGTCAGTCCGCACAGCTGGAGCGTGCCCAACGCGCTGGCGGCGATCACCTCCTCGCCGGCCGGCGTGCTGGTGCTGATGAACTGCCAGTCCTCGGCCGAGCACCTGTTCGGCCAGATCGCCGGCTGGGACGGCGCCAAGGCCCCGGCCGAGCCGGCCAGCGCCGACCGCCACGGCCTGCGCACCTACGGCATCGGCGCCCAGATCCTGCGCGACCTGAACGTGGGCCAGATGAAGCTGCTGGCCAAGCCGCGCAAGATGCCCAGCATGGCGGGCTTCTCGCTCACCATTACGGGTTACGATTGCGACCCTCCCGAATCTTCCCGCAACACACAGAAGGCCGACACATGAACCCTTACATTCTCACCCCCGACCTGAACGGCGAAGGGCTGCACATCGGCATCGTGCGCGCCCGGTTCAACGAGGAAATCGGCCAGGCCGAGCTGGAAGCCTGCCTGAAGGAACTGGCCGAGCTGGGCGTGGACGAGCGCGACGTGATGGTCGCCACCGTGCCTGGCGCGCTGGAACTGGGCGTGGCCCTGTCGCACATGGCCGAAACGTTCGAATTCGACGCCCTGATCGCGCTGGGCGCGGTCATCCGCGGCGAAACCTATCACTTTGAAGTGGTCAGCAATGAAATGGCCACGGCAATCACCCGCATCTCCCTCGAAACCGGCATCCCCATCGCCAACGGCGTGCTGACCGTCGACACCGACGAGCAGGCGCAGGCGCGCGCCGCCGGCAAGGGCCGCGACTGCGCCCAGGTGGCCGTCGAAATGGCCAACCTGGTCGCGGCGCTGGAACCCGAGGAAGAAGACGAAGACGACGAGGACGAAGATTTTGACGACGAAGAAGACGACGACCAGCGCTGATAGCGCGGCGCAAGCGCGCGCCAACGCCCGCAGCGCCCGCCGCCGTGCCCGCGAATTCGCGCTGCAAGGCGTGTACGCCTGGCTGCTGCGCGGCGGCGAGGGCACGCAGGACGCCGGCGAGATCGACGCCCATCTGCGCGACACCGAGGATTTCTCCGAGGCCGACGCGCAATGGTTCAAGACCTTGCTGCATGGCGTGCTGCGCGAGGCGCCCACGCTGCGCGAGCGTTTCACGCCCTACATCGACCGCCCGCTGGCCGAGCTGTCGCCCGTCGAACACGGCATCCTGCTGATCGGCAGCTTCGAACTGATCCATCACGTCGAAGTGCCGTACAAGGTCGCCATCAATGAAGCCGTGGAGCTGGCCAAGTCCTTCGGCGGCACCGACGGCTTCAAGTTCGTCAACGGCGTGCTCGACAAGCTGGCGGCCGACGTGCGCGCGCACGAGGTCCAGGCGGCTGCGCAGCAGCGGCGCTGAGGGGGCCTTTCCGCAGCGTCGCGCGCCTCCCCCTCGCGGGAGGCGCGCCCGCGTGCCGGCAGGGCCGGACCGCGCGGTGGCGGCAGCATTGGAGTCAACGCCGGTCCGCAAGGGCCGGACAGCGGAGTCGCCGTGGCGTCCGAATTCGATTTGATCGCGCGCTATTTCACGCGGTCGGCGCCCGCCGGCCTGCTGGGCGTGGGCGACGACTGCGCGCTGTTTCCCGCGCCCGCTGGCGAGCAGATCGCCACCAGCACCGACCTGCTGCTGGAAGGGCGGCATTTCTTTCCCGACGTCGATCCCCGTTCGCTGGGGCATAAATCGCTGGCCGTGAACCTGTCCGACCTGGCCGCCATGGGCGCGCGCCCGATCGGCTGCGTGCTGGGCCTGGCGCTGCCACGGCTGGACGAACCCTGGCTGGCGGCCTTCGCCGACGGTTTCCATGCGCTGGCGGCCGTCCATGGCTGCCCGCTGATCGGCGGCGACACCACCCGCAGCGCGCATGACCTCACCATCAGCGTGACCGTGTTCGGCGCCGTGCCGGCGGAACTGGCGCTGCGCCGCGACGGGGCGCGCGCCGACGACGATATCTGGGTGTCCGGCGACCTGGGCGCGGCCGACGTGGCCTACCGCCTGCTCGATGGCCAGTATCCGGCCGACCCGCAGCGGCTGGCCGCCACCCGGCGCGCGCTGGAATGGCCCGAGCCGCAGGTGGCGCTGGGCCTGGCGCTGCGCGGCGTGGCGCGGTCCGCCATCGACATCTCCGACGGCCTGCTGCAGGACCTGGGCCACATCCTGGCCGCCAGCCGGGTGGGCGCGGCGCTGGACTACGCCAGCCTGCCCATGGCCGCGGCGCTGGACGGCATGCCCGAGGACCAGCGCCTGCGCGCCATTTTGGGCGGCGGCGACGTCTACCAGCTCTGCTTCACCGCGCCGGCCGCGCGCCGCGACGAGGTCTCGCGCGCCGCCCTGGCCGCCGGCGCGCGCGTCACGCGCATCGGCCGCGCCACGGCGCAGCCGGGGCTCACGGTGCTGGATGCGCGGGGCCGGCCCATGGACGCGCTGCCGCGAGGCTACGATCACTTCCCGGCGGCCTGAGCCGCCACCCCACTGGATATCGGCCGACACCATGCCTGCCAACGACTCCCATTCCCCCACCATGCGCGAGCGCAGGCGGGCAGCCTATCCCACGCTGGCCTGGGTCTGCCGCGATCCGGGGCGGCTGATCGCCTTCGGGCTGGGCAGCGGCCTGATCCGCCCGGCCTCGGGCACCTGGGGCACCTTGCTGGCCTGGATCATCTGGGTGGCCGCCGCGCCGGCCGCGACCGATCTGATGATCGGCGTGTTCCTGGCGCTGGCTTTTTTGTATGGCTGCTGGGCCTGCGATCGCGTGGACCGGGAACTCCAGCAGCCGGATCACGTCGGAATGGTCTGGGACGAGATGGTGGCGTTCTGGCTGGTGCTGTGGCTCACGCCGGCGGGCTGGCTGCCGCAGGCCGTGGCGTTCGTGCTGTTCCGCGCGTTCGACATCGTCAAGCCGCCGCCCATCAAGTTCTTCGATGCCCGCCTGAAAGGCGGATTTGGCGTCATGTGGGACGATATCGTCGCGGCGGGCTATGCCCTGCTGATCATGGCGCTGGCGGTGCGCACAGGAGTCTTCGCATGAACTCGCAATCTCACGCCACTTCGTCCGGCCAGCCGGCCGCGCCGCTGGCGCAGGCCACCATCCTGGGCCTGTCGGAACTGCTGGGCGACGCGCTGCGGCGCCATGGCTGGATGCTGGGCTCGGCCGAGTCCTGCACCGGCGGCCTGCTGGCCGGCGCGTTCACGGCCGTGGCCGGATCCAGCGAATGGTTCGAGCGCGGCTTCGTCACGTACAGCAACCAGGCCAAGGTCGACGAACTGGACGTGTCGCCCGACGCGCTCAACCATTTCGGCGCGGTCAGCGAACCGGTGGCGCTGGAAATGGCCACCGGCGTGCTGCTGGCGGCGCCTGCCGCGCATGTGGCGGTGTCGACCACCGGCATCGCCGGACCGGGCGGCGCCACGCCGGGCAAGCCGGTGGGCATGGTCTGCTTCGGCTTCGCCATGCGCAACGGCGACGGCATCAGCAGCCGCGCGGTCACCCATGTGTTTTCCGGCGACCGGGCGCAGGTGCGCCAGGGCGCGGTGGAATACGCGTTGCGGGGACTGCTGGAATTCGTGGGGGCGCCGGTCAACCGGCGTTGATGCCGCCGCGCCGGGCGCGATGCGTCCGGCCTGGATGTGAAACGGGGCTGCCATGGGCAGCCCCGTTTTCTTTTGCCGTCACAACAAGGCCCCTTGTCGGCAGCCGGCCCGCGTCGGCGGGCGCCGTCCGTGGGGCGCGTCGTTTCAGCGCACCGCGTTGATCGCGTCGCGCAGGCCCTTGGCGGCCGCGCCGGCCGCCTCGCGCCAGTCGTCCCCGCCGCTGGCGTAGATGATGGCGCGCGAGGAATTGATCATCATGCCGCTGCGCGCGCTGTTGGCGCCGGCGTTCACGGTGGCGGTGATGTCGCCGCCCTGGGCGCCGATGCCGGGCACCAGCAGCGGCACCGCGTCGCCGATGCGCTGGCGCACCGCGGCCAGCTCGTTCGGGTAGGTCGCGCCCACCACCAGGCCGCACTGGCCGTTGGCGTTCCACTTGTCGGCCACCAGGCCCGCCACGTGCAGGTACAGCGGCTGGCCGTCTTCCATCTTCAGGAATTGCAGGTCCGAGCCGCCGGGGTTGGACGTGCGGCACAGCACGATCACGCCGCGGTCGCGCCAGGCCAGGTAGGGCTCGACCGAGTCCAGGCCCATGTAGGGGCTGACGGTCAGCGCGTGCGCCTGGTAGCGCTCATAGGCTTCGCGCGCGTAGTTCTCGGCGGTGGAGCCGATGTCGCCGCGCTTGGCGTCCAGCACGATGGGCAGGTCGGGATGCTTGTCGCGGATATGGGCGCACAGCGCTTCGAGCTGTTCCTCGGCGCGGTGGGCGGCGAAGTAGGCGATCTGCGGCTTGAAGCTGCAGGCGTAGGGCGCGGTGGCGTCGACGATCTCGCGGCAGAACTGGAAGATCGCGTCCGGCTTGTCCTGCAGTTCGCGCGGGAAGCGCTGCGGATCGGGATCCAGCCCGACTTGCAGGAGCGATTGCCGGGACGTCCAGGCGTGTTCGAGTTTTTGCAGGAAATTCATGGGGATTCAGTGCAGTTTGACCCGCGGGCGGGTGCGGCGCATGAGCAGGCGCGCCAGGGCCAGGGAAGCCGTGCGCGAAAAGCCCAGCACCGCCTTGTGGTGCATCAGGTGCAGGCTCATGTACATCAGGCGTGCCAGTGTACCGCTTACGAACAGCCCCCGTCCGGCCAGCTTGCCCATCAGGCTGCCCACGCCGGCGTCCTGGCCCAGCGATACCAGCGAACCGTGGTCATGGTAGACATAGGGCTCCGCGGGCTCGGGCGTGCCGCGCTGGCGGGCGGCGAGCTTCTTGACCAGGTAGTCGGCCTGTTGATGCGCGGCCTGGGCGCGGGCCGGCACGCTGCGCCCGTCGCGCCAGGGCACGGCGCAGCAGTCGCCCAGCGCCAGCACGTGCGGATCGCTGGTTTCCAGCCGTTCGTTGACTTCGAGCTGGCCCAGCTTGTTCAGCGGCAGGCCCAGGTCGGCCAGCAGGGCCGGACCCTGGATGCCGGCCGCCCACATGCACAGCCGCGCGGGGAACTGGCGGCCGTCGGCGGTGAGCACGGCGTCGGCGCCCACTTCCGCGACGCGGCAGGACGTTTCCACGCGGATGCCCAGCTCGGTCAGGCGCGCGGTCGCGGCCTGCGAGATCTTCTCGGGCAAGGCGGACAGGATGCGCGGCGCGCCCTCGACCAGCGTGATCGCCAGGTCGCGCTCCGCGCGGAAATTCGGCAGGCCGTAGGCGCTGACCACGTGGCTGGCCTCGACCAGCTCGACCGCCAGCTCCACGCCGGTGGCGCCGCCGCCCACGATCACCAGGTCCAGCCGCGCGGAAGGATCGCGCACCTTGGCCTGGTCCACCAGCACCATGGCCTTGAGCATGGTCAGGCGGAACTGTTCGGCGTTCTCGGTCGAGTCCAGCGTGACCGCGTGCTCGGCCGCGCCCGGCGTGTTGAAGAAGTTGGAGGTGCTGCCCAGCGCCAGCACCAGCGTGTCGTAGCCCAGCTCGCGGCGCGGCAGTACTTCCTGTCCCTGCGGGTCGGCCACCGCGTCCACGCTGATGAGCCTGCGCTCCCGGTCCACCGAGACCAGCCGGCCCTGCGCGAAGGAAAAGCCGTTCATGTGCGCCAGCATCAGGTACGACAGGCCTTCCTGGTGGATGTCCAGCGTGCCGGCCGCGGCTTCGTGCAGCGAGGGTTTCCAGATATGGAAGGGCCGGCTGTCGACCAGCGTGACGCGTTCGCGGCCATGGACACGGCCCAGCTTGGCCGCCAGTTCCAGGCCGCCGGCGCCGCCGCCGACGATGACGATGCGTTCCGAGGATGAGGCGGACGTCGAGGTAGGCATCATGGCTCCCAGCAGATCACGAACCGCCAGTATAGACAGAGCCGCCTGAATACTGGCGCCACCAACGGCTTGGCGGCCAAGGCGCAATCAATGCAACCCGCGCAGCGCCCGCAGCGGCGCCCCTTGAGGGGAGGCGCGTCGCGCCTGGGGTGGGCCTTTCCTTCCGGTCCGCGGCGGCCCCCCCTTGAGGGGGAGGCGCATAGCGCCTCGGGGGTGGGCCCTCTCTTTCAGTGCATGACGAAGCGGCTGACTGCCACGCCCACCCATACGGCGACAGTAAAGAGCAGCAGCAGCATCACCGCCGCGCTGCCCAGGTCCTTGGCCCGGCCCAGCAGCGGATGCGTCTCGACCGACAGCGCGTCGGCCAGCGCCTCGATGGCGGAGTTGACCAGCTCCACCGCCAGCACCAGGATCACGGTGCCGATCAGGAAGAAGACCTCGACCGTGGTGCGGCCCAGGAAGAACGCGGCCGGGATGAGCAGCACGGCCAGCGCCAGTTCCTGGCGGAAGGCGGCCTCGTACTTGATCGCGGCCTGCAGGCCCTGCAGCGAATAGCGCAATGCGTTGAGGATGCGGCGCAGGCCGCCGGTGCTTTTATAGGGTGAGGGATGCGGATTCTGTGACATGGATGAGCAGGAAAGCCGAGTGTGGCGGCTTTTTAACAGATATGGGTTGCCCGCGTGGCGGTGTTTCCCATGCTTACAGCGATCATCGGGACGTGCTATACCCTCGCCACGCGCCGGGCCGTGATGTCGCTCATCGACGAGATGCCCGCCGCCCTACCATCTCACTCTTCCCACCAACGCGCCCGTCCGCCGGTCAGCCGGCGGACGCCTGCCGGCGCTTCAAGACCCTGGCAATCCATGCTTGAACGTTTGAACTCAGAATCCCTGTCGCAGCTGCCCAAGGATGTGGAGCTTCCTGGCTACGACCGCAGCCGGGTCACGCCCGGCATCGTGCATCTGGGGCTGGGCGCGTTTCACCGCGCGCATCAGGCCGTGGTGACCGACCTGGCCATGGCCGCCAGCGGCGACCTGAGCTGGGGCATCCTGGGCGTGTCGTTGCGCAGCCCGGCCACGCGCGACGCGCTGACGCCGCAGGATGGGCTGTATACGCTGGCGCTGCGCGATGCCGGCGACGACGGCCAGCCCAAGGAACAGCTGCGGATGGTGGGATCGGTGCTGCGCATCATGGTGGCCGAGGAAGACCCCAACGCGGTGCTCGAACGCATCGCCTATCCGCAGACGCGCATCGTCAGCCTGACCATCACCGAGAAAGGCTACAGCCACGAGCCGTCCACCGGCTACCTGCGCTGGGACGACCCGGACATCCTGCACGACCTGGAGCATCCGGAGCGCCCGCGCAGCGCCATCGGCATCCTGACCTATGGCCTGGCGCTGCGCCGCGAGCGCAGCCTGCCGCCGCTGACGCTGCTGTCCTGCGACAACCTGCACGCCAATGGCGACACGCTGCGCAACCTGGTGCTGGCCTTCGCCTTGCGGCTGGACGCGACGCTGGCCGCCTGGATCGACAAGAACTGCACGTTTCCCAATTCCATGGTCGACCGCATCGTGCCCGGCACGCTGGACGAGGACCGCGCGCGCATCTCCGCCCGGCTGGGGTTCGAGGATGCCTGGCCGGTGGTCGGCGAACCCTATCTGAACTGGATCATCGAGGACCGGTTCGCGGCCGGCCGCCCGGCCTGGGACCTGCCCGGCGGCGCCACCTTCGTGCGCAACGCCGCGCCCTACGAACGGCTCAAGCTGCGCATGGTCAACGCGCCACATTCGGGACTGGCCTACCTGGGCGCCATGCTGGGCATGCGCACCGCCAGCGAGGCCGCGCAGGATCCGGCGTTGCGCCGCTACGCGGAAGACCTGATGCAGCTGGAAATCGCGCCCACCCTGCGCGGCATTCCGGAATCGGGCCTGGAGGAATACCGCCGCCGCTTCATGGCGCGCGTGTCCAATCCCGCCTTGTCGCAAAGCCTGCAGCAGATCGCCATGGACGGCTCGCAGAAGGTGCCGCAGCGGCTGCTGGGCGCGATCCGCGACCGCCTGCGGCGCGGCGACGACTGCGCCCGGCTGGTGCTGGCCGTGGCGGCCTGGCTGCACTACCTGCGCGGCCACGACGAGCGCGGCGACGCCTACGCGGTGCAGGACCCGCTGGCCGACGCGCTGGCCCGGCTGCTGTCCCGCGCCGACGTGGCCGCGACCGCCGCCGCGCCGTCGCAGGCCGCGCAGCGGCGCGCCGTGGTGCTGGCCGGCTTCAAGCCGGTGTTCGGCGACCTGGGCCGGAAGCCGGCCTTCGTGCAGGCGCTGGCGGTGCAGCTGGAGCGGCTGCGGGAGCAGGGTGTGCGGGCAGCCCTGGCGGAACTGGAGCGGGAACAGGCCTGATGCGTCGTGGCTCTCGCCAGCCTGGACTCAAGGCAGTCCCGCGATGAAGCGGCGCCTGGCCTTGTACGTCGAGCGTAGGGACTCTACCCATGCGCTTGCCTGCGTGGGAGGCAGGCAGGCGACGATCTGGCGCACTCGCTTCAGTGGTCCGTCATAGGGGGACGAGGCCATTTTCATCTCGTGCTCGAAGATCCGTTGAAGCAGGCTTGCGGCGTCGGCGCGCCGTTGCTTGGGCATTGCGTCGGCCAGTTGTTCCAGCACGGCCACGTCGCACTGCGTGTCGGGCGTCCGCGCCAGCGACCAGGCGTCATCCCGTTTCTTTTCCGCCAAGAGCCATTGCACGCGAACGGAGACGTCGAGCCGTGGTGTCGCGAGCGGGTCCGAGAATTTAAGATGCCGATATTGTTCCAACGCATGCTTGTGTTTCGCCTGTTCGCGTTGTTCCGCCCATGCGAACAGCTCGGCCCGATAGAGAGCGGGATCCCGTTTCGCGTTTTTTGCGGCCCGAAGCAGCGCCATGTATTGTATGGGGCCAGGGTGATGCTCCAGGCGTTGGCGACGGATGGCCAGCGCTTCCTCGTCCCAGCCGTCGCGTTCATAGCAGCGCAGTAGCGCATCCTCGCAACGTGCGTCGCGGGGGTGGAGCCGGGCAGCTGACTGCGCCCATTGCAACGCTTCCCGATGCCAGTTCCTGGCCTCGCAAAATGCCACGACATCGCAGTATTCTGCGGCGGTCTCCACGCTTTCGATCATGGCCTCCAGTAGCGCGCGCGGGTCGTCCTGACGCGCCAGTACCTCCAGATACCGGCGGCGCAGCAAGTCGCGTTCGAGATCGTCGTCGCTGGTCAGAAATGACGAGGAGCGCCGGGACGTGGTCTTGCGCGGGAGCTGCCGCCACGTGTGCCAGTCCTGGCGGGCGCGTTCCGCGTAGCGGGCCTGCGCCTCGGGGCCGGCGGCTTCGAGAATGGCCGGTTCGTTCCACAAGCCCCAGGGATCCGCGTCCATCAGCTTGAACCAGCGATCTATCCATGGGGCGGGCGGCGGTGCCGTCCGCAAGGTCTCGATGAGCAGGCCCATCAGGTCCTGGATGAGTCCGCCGATCCCGCCCATGGAGTCGTCGGATTGTTCCGCGACCTTGAACAGGCGGCGCAGAGCATGCTCGCACAGTTCGCGGGCCGTGGCGGCATCGCGCGGGATCCATGGCCGCAGCAGCGCCATGACGGCGCTCCCCTGTCGCGCATAGTCGTTGGACTGGCGCCAATCGAGATAGCCGCTGCGTCGAGGCAGCACCGCGTCGATCGCGGCGCGCAGGGCCTTGGGATCATCGACGGCCTTGCTTGAGCTGGCCCAGAGCTTGAGGTCGGCCATGCATGCGCGATCCCGTTCGGCCCAGCTCCACAGGCGTTCGGCCAGGACAGACGCATCCTGCTCCCAAATGAAGCGGCGCAGGGCATCCTGGCGCTCGGCCTGCACGGAAGACTTTTGCGTCGCGGAAGACTGCTTGCGGGTCGCTTGTGGAAGCGAGATCGCGGCGGCATCGCCCAGCGCGGCGCGCCAAGCCAGCGCCAGCGCGACGAGATGCTTGCAGAAATTGCCGTCTTGCGCGTGCGGGCAGGTGCAAGCGCCGTCCAGCTCGGCGTCAGCGCTGATCCACAGCCGGACCGCGTAGGGCAGGTTGCCATGCACCGTTGCCTCGATGGCGGCCTGCTCACCTGGCCGGAGCGTGACATCGCCTGCCGTCTCGACAAGGCCGCTGGCTGCATAATTCAGCCCGCGTTCGAATACTGTGGGGCCGCTCATATCGGCGAGGGCCTGGTTGGACAGCAAGTGCAGCCACGAAGGGCTTTGGGTTGGCTGAGTCATGACAACAGGAGAGGCAAGCGGAAATGGGGGCGACGTGTGCCAACCCTAGATGGGCGGCGGATCGGCGGGCGCGGGCGGCGCGTCGTCCCGCGTGGCTCGCGCCTTGCCGAAGCGCAGCGCGAACTGGCGCGTGAACACCGCGCCGAAGAAGAAGATCTGCGCCGAGTAATAGATCCACAGCAGCAGCGCGATCAGCGAGCCGGCCGCGCCATAGGCCGACACGGCCGCGCCCCGGCTCAGGTAGACGCCGATGCCCCATTTGCCCACCAGGAACAGGGCGGCCGTCACGATGGCGCCGGGAATCACGTCGCGCCAGGTGATGCGCGCGCTGGGCAGCAGCTTGAAGATGACCGCGAACAGCGCCACCACCACCGAGAAGGAAAACAGGTTGGAGATCCATTCAGCCACCACCGCGAAGGACGAGGCCGTCCACAGATCGCCATAGTATTTGCGCGCCGCCGCCAGCCCCGCGTTCACCGTCAGCGAGATCAGCAGGAATAGCGCCAGCACCAGCACCAGGCCGAACGACAGCATGCGGCTGCGCACCATGCCCTGCAATCCCTTTTGCCTGGCGGACACGTCCCACAGCTCGTCCAGGCTGGCCTTCAGTTCGGCGAAGGCGGTGGTGGCGCTGAAGATCAGCACGAAGATCGAGATCAGCGCGGCGATCCAGCCGCCGCCCGATTCGTGGGCGCTTGCCAGCACGGTCTGGATGACCTCGGCGCCGCGCTCGCCGGTCAGGTCGCGCAGCTGCGTGAACAGCTCCGAGCGCACCGCGTCCTCGCCGAAGAACGCGCCCGCCACCGCGATCACCAGGATCAGCATGGGCGCGAGCGAGAACACCATGTACAGCGCCAGCGCCGCGCCCTTGCTGGACGCGCGGCGATCGGACCACTGGTTGATGGAATCCATCAGCAATCCGCCGATCTCGGAGGGGCGCAGGAGTCGCAGGCTGGGAGGCAGGCGCATGGGACGGGCTCGGGCTGGGAAGCCTTCATTGTAGGGACGGATGCAGCGCGACGAAACCTTCCGTTTGTGCGCAAACGTTCCAGCGGCGCCGTTGCGGGCGCTTCGGCCAGGTCCGCCCCGGGCGGCGGAAGCGGCGGGCGGACGGTGCGCGGCGCGCTGCGATCCGCGCGCGCAAAAGAAAACCCCCGGGGGCGAAGGACCCGGGGGTTCTCAGGATTTGCTTGCCCCGGGCGTCCCCGGGGCGGGCAAGGCAGTGACGGCGGGACTTAGAAGTCCATGCCGCCCATGCCGCCCATGCCACCCGGCATGGCCGGGGCAGCGGGCTTGTCTTCGGCCAGTTCGACCACGGCGGCTTCGGCGGTCAGCAGCAGGCTGGCGACGGAGGCGGCGTTTTGCAGGGCGGTGCGGGTCACCTTGGTGGGATCCAGCACGCCTTGCTCGACCAGGTCGGTGTACTCGCCGGTCGCGGCGTTGTAGCCGTAGTTGCCCTTGCCGTTCAGCACGTTGTTGACGACGACGCTGGCTTCTTCACCGGCGTTGGCGACGATCGTGCGCAGCGGCTCTTCGACGGCGCGCAGGATCAGCTTGATGCCGGCGTTCTGGTCGGGCGTGTCGCCCTTCAGGTCGGTGATGGCTTGCTTGGCGCGCAGCAGGGCGACGCCGCCGCCGGCCACGACGCCTTCTTCAACGGCGGCACGGGTGGCGTGCAGCGCGTCTTCGACGCGAGCCTTCTTTTCCTTCATTTCGACTTCGGTGGCGGCACCGACGCGAATCACGGCAACGCCGCCGGCCAGCTTGGCCACGCGTTCTTGCAGCTTTTCACGGTCGTAGTCGGACGTGGCTTCTTCGATCTGGACGCGGATCTGCTTGACGCGAGCTTCGATCGACTTGCTGTCGCCAGCGCCGTCGATGATGGTCGTGTTTTCCTTGCCCACTTCGATGCGCTTGGCTTGGCCCAGTTCTGCCAGGCCGGCCTTTTCCAGCGACATGCCGGTTTCTTCGGAGATCACCGTGCCGCCCGTCAGGATGGCGATGTCTTCCAGCATGGCCTTGCGGCGGTCGCCGAAGCCCGGCGCCTTGACGGCGGTGGTCTTCAGGATGCCACGGATGTTGTTCACCACCAGGGTGGCCAGCGCTTCGCCTTCGACGTCTTCGGCGATGATCAGCAGCGGACGGCTCGACTTGGCGACTTGTTCCAGCACGGGCAGCAGGTCGCGGATGTTGCTGATCTTCTTGTCGAAGATCAGGACGAACGGGTCGTCCAGGGCGGCAACTTGCTTGTCCGGGTTGTTGATGAAGTAGGGCGACAGGTAGCCGCGGTCGAATTGCATGCCTTCGACGACGTCCAGCTCGTTTTCCAGCGACTTGCCGTCTTCGACGGTGATGACGCCTTCCTTGCCGACCTTGTCCATCGCGTCAGCGATGATCTGGCCGATGGAGGTGTCGCTGTTGGCCGAGATCGAGCCGACCTGGGCGATTTCCTTGCTGGTCGTGACCGGCTTGGATTGCTTCTTCAGTTCGGCGACGGCGGCGGCGACGGCCTTGTCGATACCGCGCTTCAGGTCGATCGGGTTGAAACCGGCGGCAACGTACTTCAGGCCTTCCTGAACGATGGCCTGGGCCAGCACGGTGGCGGTGGTGGTGCCGTCACCGGCGTTGTCGGAGGTCTTCGAGGCGACGTCCTTGACCAGCTGGGCGCCGATGTTCTCGAACTTGTCCTTCAGTTCGATTTCCTTGGCGACGGACACGCCGTCCTTGGTCACGGTCGGGGCGCCGAACGAGCGCTCCAGCACGACGTTGCGACCCTTGGGGCCCAGGGTGGTCTTGACGGCGTTGGCGAGAACATTCACGCCACGGACGATGCGCACGCGGGCGTCGTCACCGAACAGTACTTGCTTGGCAGCCATTTTTATCAGCTTCCTTCGAAAATTCGTTTAGGCGGGGATTTACTGGATCACGGCGAGGATTTCGTCCTCGCGGATGACGAGCAGCTCTTCGCCATCAACCTTCACCGACTGGCCGGCGTACTTGCCGAACAGCACCTTGTCGCCAGCCTTCAGGTCGACCGGCAGGATCTTGCCGTCTTCGGTCTTCTTGCCCGGGCCAACGGCGACGACTTCGCCTTGGTCCGGCTTTTCAGCGGCGCTGTCCGGGATGACGATGCCCGAGGCGGTCTTGCGCTCGTTGTCCAGGCGTTTGACGATCACGCGATCGTGCAGGGGACGCAGGGCCATGAGGAACTCCTGTTTCTAGAAGAGATTTGAAATGGTTCGGGGTGCCCCGGGAGCGTTGTTAGCACTCACCGGTGTCGAGTGCTAATTATAGGGATGAAGTTTGGGGCTTCAAGGGGGGGAGGGTGGCTGTTACATATTCGAGAGCTAAGCACTTATCAAGGTGGGATCGAGCATATACAGCTTTAGATATGTATTCTAAAAATACAAATCATATTGTGTGTTTCTGATTAACAGCCTACGCTATGTAAACCGTGAATACAGCCGAGATAGGTATGTCCGACTTCATCGTTCACACTGCGGAGCAGCTCCCCGCTCTGCTCCAGGGATTCCGCAAAAAAGCAGGCCTGACTCAAGCAGATGCGGCGCTGCGCCTGGGCGTTACGCAGCAAACGCTTTCTGCCCTGGAACGCAATGCCCAGAAGGTCAGCGCTGACCGACTTCTGTTGCTCCTGAGCCTCCTGGGGGTTCAGCTCGTGCTACGGTCCGATGATGAAAAGTCGAGCGTCAAGCCCATCGACGACCAGGACTGGTGAGTCATGGGGAAAAAGACTTCCCTGAGGTCCTTGAACCTTTGGATGAACGGCGTCCAGGTTGGTATCTGGAAAATGGGCGGCAATGGCGCCGATCTCTTGCAGTACACCGACGAGTGGATCGCCTCCAGTCAAGGGCGGCCGCTGTCCCTGTCGCTGCCATTTACGCCTGGCAATCAGCCTCATCGCGGGGGGGCTGTGCGAACCTACTTCGAAAACCTGCTGCCCGATAGCAAGGGCATACGCGAGCGAGTGGCGAGGCGATTCCAGATTGGGTCCACCGATGCTCTCGCGCTGTTGGCGGAAATAGGCAGGGATTGCGTTGGGGCTTTGCAGATAATGCCTGGCACGATGGAGCCCGATGATATCCACACGGTGAGCGGATCGCCGCTGACCGAGGCCGAAGTTGCCCAGGTATTGCGCAACGTTGTGACGCCTGCACTGTTCAGTGACCACACGCCAGCCGACGACGAGGGTTTCCGCATTTCCATCGCTGGCGCACAGGAAAAGACCGCCTTGCTGTGGAACGAAAATCGGTGGTGCTTGCCGCAGGGCGCGACGCCGACCACGCACATCTTCAAGATGCCGCTCGGCCTTGTGGGCAACTGGCAGGTCGACATGCGAGACTCCGTCGAGAACGAATGGCTCTGCTCCGAGATCCTGCGCGCCTACGACATCCCCGTCGCGCGGACGCAGATACTGCAGTTCGAAGATATGAAGGTACTTTCCGTCGAGCGCTTCGACCGTAGGCGGGTGACACGTTCTCCGTGGCCCCGTCCATGGTTCCTGCGCTTGCCGCAAGAGGACATGTGCCAGGCGACAGGCACGCCTCCTCATCTGAAGTACGAATCGGACAGCGGTCCCGGAATGCGCGAGATCCTGCGGCTACTGGGCATGTCCATTGATCCGGATCGCGACAGGCGCATCTTTTTCCAGGCACAGGTGCTCTATTGGATGCTGTGCGCAAGCGATGGGCATGCGAAGAATTTCAGCATTTTCCTGCGTCCTGGAGGCTCGTTCGAACTCACTCCCCTATACGACGTGCTGTCGGCCTATCCGGTCATGGGAAAAGGGGCCAAGCAGTTGTCCCCGATGAAAGTGAAGATGGCCATGGCCGTGCGTTCGAAGAACGCCCACTGGAAGATGCACGAGATCCAGCGCCGGCACTGGGTGACTGTGGGGGCCGAGCACGGCGTCGTCACGTCAGACGGAAGAGGCGTCGAGCACGTGATAGACGACCTGGTAGCCAGGACGCCACAAGTCATCGATACGGTTCGCGACAGGTTGCCGTCCGGCTTCCCTCCGAAAGTTGCCGACAGCATCCTGGATGGATTGCAGCGCGCCGCGGATAAGCTGGGGCAATCAGGGAGCAGGCGCTCCACGGCGGATGCCTTGCCCGCGTAGTGCCTGAGTGTGAATCTGTGGCGGCTACCAGCGATTGAAGATCAGGAGGGGGTAGCGCGGCGCGGATCATCGGCCTCCGACGACAGGCTGGGCCCCGAAATCGTCATCAGCCTGACCGGGGCGCGGGCCAGCTGGCGATGCCATAGCCCTTTGGGTACGATACAGACGCAGCCCTGCCGCAGCATTTCCGTCTGCGATCCGGTTTCCGTCAGGATCGTGATCTCGACCTCGCCTTCGACGGCATAAAGGAGTTCATCGGTATCGGGATGGTTTTCCCAGGGCGCCTGTCCGACGAAGCCGCCGATGAACAGGCCGCCGCTGCCGAAGGCCGCCTGCATCGGAAAGGCGTCGGCGTCGTCCTCCTGCTCCACGCCACGGCTGAGATCGGCCAGCGGCAGGCCGCCGAGGATTTGATTGACGTTGAAGATACGCAAGGGGTTCTGGTCCATGCCGCATTCCTGAAATGGTCGGGAATGACATCCTGAACGGCAAGGCCGGTCGCGTCTTGAAGAAAAGTTACCTGGCCGCGTGACGCGCGGCCTAGGAAGGAGCGCCCCATGGCAGGAAATCGCCTGTACCGATGGTTATCGTCCCGCCCGGGCATCCCGGGCGCCTGCCGGCCATAGCCATGCGGGACTGGATCGAGACGTCGGCGGGCCCGCTGCCGCCAAGCATGCAAGGCGTCACCCTGCGGCGCAGGGCGCCGCACGCCATGCTGCGGCATGACGTAGTCGATATTTCCGGCTATCAGGAAAACGTGGTCGAGCGCGTCCGGCAGCTGCAGCCCGCGCGCCTGGAAATCCCCTGGATCATCAGCTTCGGCGCGCCGTTCGCGATCAGGATCGGCGAGGCCTCGCAGCCCGCCGTCATGGACGGCAGTTTCGTCGCCGGCCTGGTGGCCGGCCCCGCCCTGATCGAATCGGGGGGCGGGAGCGCATGCATCAGCGTCAGCTTCACGCCTTCCGGCGCGCGCCGGTTCTTCGACCTGCCGATGTCCGAGATCGCGGGAGGCATGGCCAGGGCCGAGGATCTGCTCGGGAATACGGTCGCGGCATTGCGCGAGCGATTGGGCGACGAGCCGGATTGGGAGCGGCGCTTTGACATCGTTGAGGCGTTTCTTGCGAGCCGCTTGTTGACCATGGCCAGGACAGGCACGCCCGCCACCTGGGCTTACGAGCGACTGCGGCAGTCGCACGGCATGGAAAGAATCGAGGACATCGCGAGCCAGCTGGGCTGGAGCCGCAAGCATCTGGCGGCCCGGTTCCATGACGAGATCGGCCTGTCGCCGAAGACGATCGCGCAGATGATGCGCTTCAACCACGCCTTGGCGCATGCGCGTCGCCGGACCTGCGGCTGGGCCGAGCTCGCGGGCCAGTGCGGTTATGCCGACCAGGCGCACCTGATCCGGGATTTCACCAGGTTCTCGGGGGAAAGCCCGACGGCATGGGGAAACCGGCTCGCGCCTCGGGCGTAGGGCGCCCGCGCCGCGGTGCGGGCATGGGCGAGCCGCAGGCCTTCAAATCGTGCCGTGCCCGCTGGACGGGTCTTCGGAAGTCTCCAGGGCGACAAGTCGCCGGCAAGCCTGCAGGTTCATCTCCACGAACTGCTCCCAGGAGTACAGGTGCACGTAGTGACGTTCGTAGTACTGCTCGACGCGACAGATTTCCGGTCGACTCGAATAGATCCGGCAAGCGGATGTCACCTCATCGTAGTGTTGACAGGTGCCGTCTCCACGATCCAGGAATCGTGTTTCTTCGGCCAGGTCGACATGCCTGCAGCACGCCCCGCATTGGGTGCATGGAAACGCACTGCGAGGCTTGCCGTCGGATGACATCCGCAGGGTATTCAAATCAAGCCGCTCAAGCCGCGAGGGAACTGATTTCTTCAACACGCTTGTCCGAAGCCAGAACGCGCTTTCCTTCCCGGTCGAGGATAGGGGTATCGATCATGGCCTTGATCAACTGTGCATATTTCACCGTGGCAAGAACGCCTTCCCTTGCGTCGGCCGGATAGGCTGCATAGTCGACGCCGTGGTCTCGAATGATGCTGGTCAGGTCGCCCACCGCGCGCCGCAGTTTGGAGCTGATTTTGGAGAAAACGGAGTTGGCCAGCGAGGACACCGTTTCGATGCTTGCCAGCTCAGTACACACGAGCGCGGCTTCCTGCTTGATGGTTTTCGCCTGTTCCAGGTTGCTGCGGGCGTTGTTCAGCGCTTCTTCGCCCTTGTTGCCAACGATATACCCGAAGATCGCCAGAGCAGGACCCGCCACGATGCCACCCAGGATGGCGGTGCCGAGCGCCATGCCGCCACCGCCAGCGGCGATTGATCCGCCGCCCAGCCAGGCCAGGGTTGCATTGGTGGCGGCTGCCCCGCTCAGCGTGGATATTGCCGTGCCGGTGCTGGCCGTCGCCAGCAGCATGGTGCCGTTGTAGGCGCCGAATGCCAGCGCTGCGCCGCCGCCCAATCCCGAGCCCAGGCCGATCCCCGAGCTTTTCAGCAAGGCATAGTCATCGCGCAGCCCCTGGAGGGTTACCTGCGAGAAACCCCCGAGGTTCAGCTTGTCGAGTTCAGGGGTATGGACCGTCTCGACGTTCTTCAGTTGGCCGAAGACCTCGATGAACTCGGAGATGATGCCGTTGAACGCGCGCAGTTTGCGGGCGCCATAGTCTTCCAGCACGGCGTTGGTCGATTGCCGTTGCGTGCCGACGCGCTGCTGTGCCGCGTCCACCATGGACTGTGCGTCGTTGGCGATCTCGTTCGCGTTGTTGTGGTCCATGACGCCGCTTGCGCTTTTGTACGCGCCGTACAGTGCGGTGCCGATTCCGATTGCGCCAAGTATGATGGGAACAGCCATTTTCCGTCCTTATTCCAGAATGATTGCGATCGTCTTCTGCGCTTCGATGTGCGTGCGTTCGGCACGCTCGAGCAGGTCGTCGGCGATATAGTCATCGATCTTGTAGTGGTGCTTGAATTCGGACAGCACCTGCCACTGAATGTTGGAGATGATCCCGCCAGTCAGTGACAACAAGAACAATTCGAAGAGCATCAGCTTTGGAATGGTGGGGGTCGCCGCCTTTTGCTCTTTGAGGATGTCGCGCAGAACGCTGGTCGCGACGGTTACCCGAACAGCCGAATCTCCCTCGGCCTTCAGTGGCATGGCGTCCAGGCGCTCGATCAGCTCGTGGGCAACCCCGGAGCCGCCCGAGCCGGTGAAGAAGACCCAACCGGTCTTGGCCGACACGGGCATGCGGCTTGTTTCGAACTCATGATCGCCGATGAGTGACGATGCGAGTTCTTTCATCGCTGCATGGACCGAACCATTCCATTCGAGTGAGACGGCGTCTGCCTTGAGGTCCGCGCTTGTGGCGTCTTCGCGGCGTCTGCCATTCCATAGCATGGGTTTGTCGCACAGGCTGATCAGTTCAGCCAGGCAAAGGAAAATGCGCTTGTCACTATCGGAAAGCTGCTTCAGCAGCATGGGGACCTCCAGGTTTGGGGATGCTGAATGTTGATGCGTCAACCTCACAGCCGCAGCGGATCGTCGCTGGCCATGAACGTGTCAAACTCGGCTTGCGAACCGAATTGAAGTTGTTTTCCCAACAATTCGGCGAATTGATTGATCGCGGCGGCAAGATCATCGGCGCCGTCGCCTCGGCATGCGTCGACCACGCAGAACAGTTGCCGGGCCTCGCGCTGAAGCAAGGGCATCTCGCGCGCGACGAAAGCGTCCAGCGTCGCCTGCTCGATGGCAATCTGCGCACGCGCTTGCGCTTCGATTTCACGCACGCGTTCCAAGCGCGCACGAGAGAGATCGGCGGCTTTCGCGGCGTCGAGGGCCGCCTGGTAGAACAGGGAGGACAGCGTGTAGCCCACCATTCCACCGATCGCCGCGCCGACGAATGGAATGGGGATGGCAATTTGGCCCAAGGCGGCCATCATCCCCGAGGACAGCATGCCGGCGCCTTTCTCGCCGACTTCAGCGAGAAGTTCGGATTCGGAGATTTCTCCGGCGACATACCGCTTGATGGATGCGCCAAGAGAAATGCAGATATTGACGACCAAGGCGGGGGCGCTGGTATTTGAAAGGAGACGGGCGCCTTGCGACCCAGACTGCTGCATGAGCGACTTGGTCACGGCGCCGATGGCTGCCGTGCCATATCCGACCGCGCCCGCCGTGATGGTGTCCACCGCCAGCTCCTGCGCGGCCTCCTGCATCGAAATCCGACCTTGCGCGACCGCGAAGATGTTCTTCAGCGCTGAAACGCTGGCTCCGATGACCGCGCCATATTTCGCGCCCTCCATACCGGCCTGGTGACCCGTCTTCGCGATGTCGCGCACTGTCGCGAGTTTGGGATGTCGGCGATAGAAAATCGCATCTTCCGTTGTCAGTCCGCTATCCCGAAGATTGCCGCCGAGTTCTTCAAAGTTGTCGGCCTCGCGTCTCAGCTTGGCGGCAATATCGGGAGACTTGCCCTGCATTTCCATTTGACGGGCGTTTTCGCGCAGTTCCGTCGCCCTGTCGCGGCAATATTCGGCCGCGCCTGCAAATTGTTCCGACGGCAATTCGAGCTTGACGCCACGATAGCGGGCGAATTTGCCGTCCTCCCGGGCAATACGCGAGAACAGCGTGTTGCGGTCTCCAACGAACTTCATCTGTGCCTGGGAGCCGTCGATGATCTTTCCATCGATCAGCTGGACGCGATCCACCACGTTATGGTTTTTTCCATACGCGCTCAGGTCATCCGAGCGGATCGTGCGCTGGTCGGAGCCGGCAATAATGGCTTGCGCGTTGTCTCGGCTGGTCGCTGCCACTTCCGCCGAGAATCCCGCCTGCTGTTTGATGTTCTTGATGGCTTCGGCCGGATCGGCATTGACCTTGTGCTTCGCGATATCGGCCAGACCCTTGGCGAACCGTTGGCCCGTTTCGTTGTCGACGCCGCGATAGCCCTTGATGTATTCCGCTGCGGCGCTGCCATATCGGTGGACGGTCTCGCGTCCGGACATCGCCACCCCGGCGCGTATGGCATCGGCCGAGATCGCTTCCTGCGCGGTTGCCTGCGGTTCGGCCTCGCCGTTGGCGGCATTGGTGTATACGTGCTTGTTCTCTTTCATGGTTGGACGACACCTTGGAATTTGAGTCAACCGTGGGAACCTATCTGGGCAAGCAATTGCCGCTTTACATGCTCGAATTCTTCCTTTGTAAGGATGCCGCTCTGGTACAGAGCGAAAACACGTTTCAGATCTCCCAGGCAACCGTGGACGGTTGAACAGGCATCCGCAATGGCGGCAGGCTCGGACCCGCTGCTTGCGGACGGGCCGCGCTCCGCTGTCTTGTTTCTCAGATGATTGCGGATACGCTCGCCTCCATTACTGATCGCCTTCGCGCTGGAATATGCGCCGCATAAAAAAAGAACCAACAGGATTACGCCTACCATCATCGCAATACGCATAGTCAGAAACCTTGGATTGAGGGGTGGCGTGCCAGAAGCAGGGCCTTCAACCACTCATGGGAGTATTCTCTCCATGGTTACGACAAGATGTGTCGCAGCGCGTCCGTCGGCGCGTCCTCCTCTGTCACGCCATCGTTCAGCCTCACATCCCAGATCTTTGAGCCGAAGCCGCGCAGCCAGCGATGCAACTGGACCGTTTCCACGACCGTTGCGGAGATCTCCATGTATGCATCGTGGGCGACCACTTGCTGGTCGAGCGCCAGAGGCGATTCCAGCAGGTGCAGGCCCGTGTCCTTGTCCATGCAGAAATGCAGGCGCACCCGTTTGCCGCTGCCAAAGCTGAATTTGCCATCGCCGTCATACTGTTCCAGGTCGAAGTCAGCGGGGGGATCGAACGAACGGATCGTGACCCGAGCGGATTGAATGCGGTGCAAGGCCAGGATGCGTTCTTCCGTATATCCTTCATAACGGCACACCAGATATAGCCTCACCCCCTGCTGGGCGAGGCCCAGCGGCATGACGCAACTGTTTCGAGCTTTGCCGACGGCATTGCAATACTCGATTTCCAGCCAATGATTCGAGTACAAGGCATTGCTGACGGCTTCGAATACTGCCTCGTCGATCTTCGGCGGCACGGTTGGTTGTGTCGGACTGATGACCCGAACCTTTTTGAGCCATTGGCGGGCGGGCCTGGCCGCGTTGGCATGGCCGAGCGTGCTGCGGGCTTGCATGAAGAAGCCGTCCAATGACTTCATCAGTCCGGCGGGCAATATCTGGCGCAGATGCTCGTCTGCCAATGCCAGCAGCAATGCCTCCTGCTCGGTCAGTCCCGGCAGCGAGATGCCGCCGGATTGGGCTTTCCAGCGATATCCATAGGGTTTGCTGCGGTTGTCGCACTCGATATCGAAGTGCTCGCTCAGTGTTTCCAGCTGACGTTGAACGGTGCGCAGGTCGCGCACGATTCCGGCATGGCCCAACTGCTCGTGGAGTTCCGACGCGGTAATGCGCCGGTTCCGGGGGATGCGGCGCAACAATTCCACCGCTATCAAGGTTGTTTCCAGCGTGTCGGATCGTTTGGACATGCGATACTTTCCACCGCCATCCGCAGGGCGGAAGCATGTTGGATGACGGCCTAAGTCCGAGGGGCGCTGCCAGCCCGTCTCCGGTTATCGATGCCGCCATAACGGCAGATGCGGAGAATTATTAAATGCTTGCGCCGAAAAATAATTTCGTTTCCGTTTTTTCAGGGGCGGACGGTATTCTTGGCTGAGTCGCGTCCAGACGGATCGCGCATTTGAAGTTGAACGGTCGAGTGGCAGGCATATGGGAATTTCAGCGAAGGCATTTTCCAGATGAACCGGGTTTTGGGTTTTCTGGATAGGGATAGATCGACGATTGAGTAAACCGGAAGATCGCGATCGTCACCGTTCCGTCAATGAAAAAAGCCCGCTCGCGCGGGCTTTCTCCTGCCAAGCGAAGACGGCGCTTACTTCACCGCCGACACATCCAGCCTGGCCAGCGTCTTGGACTGGATCTCGTCGACCGTCACGCCCGGCGCCACCTCCAGCAGCTTCAGGCCGCCCTCGGTGACTTCCATCACACCCAGGTCGGTGATGATCAGGTTGACCACGCCCACGCCGGTCAGCGGCAGGTTGCACGCCGGCAGCAGCTTGATGTCCTCGGTGCCGTCCTTCTTCTTGGCCACGTGTTCCATCAGGACCACCACGCGGCCCACGC